>JALYQE010000045.1 GCA_030855965.1 Verrucomicrobiota bacterium
GGGGCCGATAGAAATCAGAGGCCGCCGCGTCCGTGAAAAGAAAATGGGTGAAGCCCTCGCCGATCAGTTGCCAGCTGCGAATGAGCGGGTCGCGCAGGATAAGGGCATGGTCGTCCCAGACGAATCCATTCCGCAAAGCCGGCGCGTAGGCGCCGAGCGCGCAGAGGACGAGGAGGAGCGCCGCGATTTTCTTCTTCATTTCGAATTCAACTGGACAGATCGCGCCGGCTGCACGTCTAAGTTTTGACATGCGCTTCCTATGCCTCTTTCTCTTGCCTGCGTTGCTCATCCTGCCCAGCAGTGCGCGTGCCGCGGGAGTGCCGGAAGATTGCCGTCAGCTCATCGTCGCCATTGCGCCCGCCTGGGACTCGATGCGGGGCGAACTGCAGCGCTTCGAGCGCTCCGCCGCCTCCGGGCCCTGGCAGCCGGTCGGCCAGCCGGTCCCGGTCCTGTTCGGGAAAAATGGGCTCGCCTGGGGGCGCGGCCTGGCCGGCCAGGAAGAAAACGGCCCGCGGAAAAGGGAGCGCGACGGCCGGGCGCTGGCCGGGCTCTTCCGCATCGGCAAGATCTACACTTACGATCCCGCCCTGCCGGCCGGGGCTAATTTTCCTTTCCACCAGGTCACCAAAGCCGATGCCTGGATCGACGATCCCAGCCGGCCGGATTACAACCTGCACGTCAGGATCGACGACCCGCGGAACCCACCGCCCTGGTTCGCCAAGCAGAAGATGCGGCATAACGACTTCGCCTATCGCTGGCTGGTCGAGATCCGGCACAATTCCGATCCGCCCCAGCCTAACGAAGGCAGCGCGATCTTCTTTCACATTCGCCGCGGCGAAACGCGTCCGAGTGCCGGCTGCACGACGATGGCGGAGAGCGCGCTGGTCGAATTGATCAGGTGGCTGCGGGCGGATGCGCATCCCACTTACGCGCTGCTCCCGCGCGCGCTCTACGCCGAGAAAGCCGCGGCCTGGAGCTTGCCGGCGGGCGGGTTGCGCGCGGCGCGTTGAAAAATTTGAAAATTCGTGCGGGCTGCATTTGCATAAGCGAAAAGTTGACCTTACCCTCCACTCGTTAGGCAAAAACAATTCTTATTATGAGGAAACGATCCAATCCCGACTCCGAACAAAACATCAAACGCATCGACACCAAGCCGCGCGCGAAGAAACAGACGCACGGTTTCCAGGTCCATTTCGTGCGTGGCTCTTCCACCGGTACCCGGATGTTCAGCGACGCGGTTTATGGCGGCAAAGAGCCGGCCCGCAAAGCGGCGCGCAAATATCGCCGCGAAGTGATGGGCGACCTTCCGCCCCGGACGACCCTCGCCACCGCCAGCAAGAGCAAGGCGCCCGCGAAAAAGACCGCCGCCAAGAAAACCTCCAGGCCGGCCGCGAAAAAGAAGCGTTAGGCGAGACTCGCCTCGTTAGGCGGATTGTTCCGCGGAACAGTAGACCCGCCAGCATTCCAGGAAACCGGGCGCGAAATCGCCCGGTCTTTCCTGAATCCATTGCGCGATCACTTCCGGCGCAAAAAACTGCACCGCGTCGATCTCTGACCCGGCGGGCTTGAATGGTCCGGGGTGCTCGCCCCGGTAAAGCCAGATGAATTCCTGGCCGGTCTCTTCGGAAGCGGGCAATTGCCCGATCCGCGTCAGGCTCGTTGTCACGCCCAGTTCCTCGCGCAGCTCACGCGCGGCGGTCTCATCGTACTCCTCGCCCGCGCTGACGTGACCGGCCGCACTGGAATCCCAGACGTTCGGATGCCGATCCTTCCAGCGCGATCGCTTCTGTAAAAGCAGCCCCCCCGCCGGATTAAAAACGAAGAGGTGCACCGCCCGGTGGCGCAAGTTATTCCCATGCACTTCACCACGCGGCGCGGCTCCTGTCACGCGGTCCATTCCGTCCACCACCGCGAACTGCTCGGAAAGATCAGTCCCCGCGCAACGCGAGGCCGGCGGCTGCACAAAATTCGCGAGCGCGATCCATTGCGCGAGCGACAGTTCCTCCGCCCGTGCGGTCACGGCCGCGCCGATTTCCTGTGCGGCGCGCGGCCAGTCGGCGACCTGCTCCTTGAGCAATTTCCCGAGCTGTTTTCGTCGCTGCGAAAATCCACGGCGGACGAGCGAAAAGAATGTTTCACGGTCGTGATCCGGTAACTCGTTAGGCGCACGCGGCGTCAGCCGCACGAAAGCGGAATCGACATCGGGCTGGGGCAAAAAAACGCTCGCTGGAACCGTCCGCAAATATTCGACACGGCATTGTAACTGCACGACAAGAGTAAGAATTCCATAATCCTTGGAACGGGGCGCAGCCGACAGACGGGCTGCCACTTCGCGCTGTAAGAGCAACACTGACAGCGTGATAGGACTCGGTTGCTCGAGGTAGTGCAGAAGAAGTTGAGTCGAAACATAGTAAGGCAGATTGCCTAACAACTTGACCGGCCCCTTCGGAAAAAGCCGCCGCACTTCGAACTTAAGCGCATCGCCGTGGACAATCTCGAAGCGGCGATCGGCGAAGCGTGTGCGCAAAAAATCCGCGAGCCGACCGTCTTTTTCGATCGCGAATACCCTGGCGCCGGTGGCCAGGGCAGGCTCGGTCAGTGCACCTAAACCGGGCCCAATTTCCAGGACGAAATCCGCCGCGGAAATCCCTGCCTCCTGCACCACCCAGCGGGCCAGGTTTTGATCGTGTAAAAAATTTTGGCCGAGAGTTTTGACCGGCACCACGCGGATCTCGCGCAGAGTGTTTCCAATTTCCGAGAGCTTCATCGCGCGCAAAGAAAACGACTCGGTTTATTACCTAAGGCAAAAAAGCTGTTCACAAAATTGTGTGAACAATATGCGCCGAAAGCGCGGATTTATTCACAAGTTATTCCTGCGCCCTTGGCTGGATTCCAATCCTTTTTTGGGGAGGCGCAGGAAGGAGCGTCCGGGAGGGCACGAGAGTGCGCGGCGCGATGCGTTTACGATCTGGCGCTTGGCTCCCGCAATGTCCTAGGTTTCCTTCCCGGGAGTTCGAGGCGTTTTTTCTTGTTTTGCACGAAAGCGCGGCGGGCGTCGCGCAGGGTCGCGCCCTCGATAAAATAAGCCGTGGCCGCGCGGCCGATCGCAAACGTGCCCGCACCGGCCACCATGCCGCAGACCACATTCCCCCAGCCCGGGAAAAATTTCAGCGCCGCCCGGGCGCCTTCCCGCAAGACCATCCCGAGGCCGACATTCGCCCCGAGCGCGCCGATAAACTCGGTCGCCGCCCGCATGCTCCGTTCGCGCCCGCTGATGTACATGATGCCCGAAACCATGACGAGTTGCAGCGTGGTCAGGATCGGAAGATCGGCCAGGGGAATCGGCTGCGCGCCAATCGCGGCGCAGATGGCGCTGGTTGATTTCACCAGCATCTCCGCGATCTGGCTTTGCGCCTCGCGATCGCCCCCGATCCGCACCATCTCGACCCGGGCCTCGTTAGGCAACTCGCTCGCCAGGATCGCGAGGAGAGTTTTCCCGAGGGCAAAGGTGCCGAGCAGACTGGCCCGGATGGCAGGCGCGTCCGGCGCCTGGGCGAGCGGCCAGGCCGATTCCGCGGCGTTGCTGCGCAGCTCGATCAGTTTCGCGCCAACGCCGGAGCCGTTGTTCCAGTCGAGTAATTTCTCGAGCCGCTCTGCCTCGCGGCGTGTCGCCACTTTCGCGTCATGTTCAGCCGGGAGGAAAAAGAAGAGATCGGCCGGCTGGCGTTGGAGTTCTTCGCGCACCAGCGCGAGCGCCGCTTCATCCGCGCCGCGCGCGTCGAGCAGTTGAATCGAGCCATGCTGGCCGAGCGAAATCTTTTGCCAGCGATAGAGGCCGGTCAGCGTTTCCCGCGCGGGCGTTTCCTGCGCGCCCTCGGCAAAAATCTGGGCGCAGAACTCGAGCAGCGGCATCGGATGCGAACCGGTCAGGACAAATCGCGGCGAGCGTTGCTGGAGGAAAAGCTCCTTCAGGGGCGTGAGCTCGTTCAGGACGGGGTTGCGAATGGAATCGGGGAGTTTGCCGAGGAAGCCTTCGAGGCGTTCCACAATATGGAGCAGGACGGTGTTGTTCATCGATCGTCTGGAACATGAATCAACGCGGGCGATTTGCGAATCCGCGCCGGCGGCGAATTGGAAAGAGCGGGCAGTTCATGGTAGTGAAAACGGCCCGGCCCGGCCAGCCCAACTAACGAATCATGTTTTCACAACTCGGCGATAAACTGCAGGACATCTTCAAGGATCTCCGCGGCCACGGCTCGATCACGGAGGTGAACGTCACCGACGCCATGCGCCAGGTGCGCCTCGCGCTCCTCGAGGCCGACGTCGATTACCAGGTGGCGAAAAAGTTCGTCGCCCAAGTGAAAGACAAGGCGCTGGGCGAAGAAGTCCTGCGCAGTGTCACGCCCGGCCAGCAGGTCGTGAAGATTTTCCATGACGAGTTGACCGCGCTCCTCGGCGGCGACGCCAGCCCGCTCAATCTCGACAAGCCCGCGCGCATCCTCATGGTCGGCCTGAACGGCGCCGGCAAGACAACCTCCTCCGCCAAGCTCGCCGCCTACCTGAAAAAGCAGGGACGCACCCCGCTGCTCATCGCCTGCGATTTGCACCGGCCGGCCGCGATCGAGCAGCTCGCGACCCTCGGCAAACAAGTCGGCGTCCCGGTCTTCTCACCCTCGCCTAACGAGAAGGACGTGAAACGCGCGGCCGCCGCCAGCCTCGATTGGGCCGCGGAACAAACCGGCAACGTGCAGATTTTCGACACCGCCGGTCGCCAGGAAATCGACGCCGTCCTGATCGAGGAGATCAAACAGCTGAAGGAATTCCTCAAGCCGCAGGAAGTCCTGCTCGTGGCCGATGCCGCGACCGGGCAGCAGGCGGTCAGCGTCGCGACGCATTTCCACGAAGCGCTCGGCATCACCGGCATTGTCCTGACGAAACTGGACGGCGACGCGCGCGGCGGCGCGGCCCTCTCGATGCGCGAAGTGACGCAGCGCCCGATCAAGTTTGCCGGCGTCGGCGAGAAGCTCGATCAATTCGAGCCGTTCGTGCCGGACCGCCTCGCGGGGCGGATCCTCGGGATGGGCGACATCATCGGCCTGGTCGAGAAAGCGGCCGAGGCGATCGACGAGGAAGAAGCCGCGCGGATGGAGAAAAAACTCCGCACCGCCTCCTTCGATTTCAACGATTTCCTCGCCCAGTTCAAAATGATGCGGAAACTCGGCCCGCTCGAGAACATCCTCGGGATGCTGCCTGGCATGGGCAACATCAAGGACATGAACATCGACGAGAAGCAGATCAAGCGGACCGAGGCGATCGTCCTCTCCATGACCGACGAAGAGCGCAAGCGCCCCGACATATTGAACGCCCGCCGCCGCCAGCGGATCGCCGCCGGCAGCGGCAGCACCGTGACGCAGGTGAACGATCTGCTCCAGC
>JALYQE010000078.1 GCA_030855965.1 Verrucomicrobiota bacterium
CTCAAACCGCAAAACCCCGACAAGGTCCGGGTCGCGCTCTCGCTTTCGACCCAGAATGTTTACGTGATGGAAGGCGACCGCCTCCTCATGGCGGTGCAGGGGACCGTGGGTAAACCTGGTTCGGGCACCCCGAAGGGCAAGTTCCGGATCACGAACAAGATCAAGAACAAGCGCCGGATCAGCCAGCCGGATGCCGGTTATCCGATGGCTTACTGGTGCGAATTCAAGTCCGCTTATGGTTTCCACGAAGGCTTCGTTCACCCGACGCCGCGTACCCACGGCTGCATCCGCCTGCATCGCGAAGCCGCCGCCCGGCTCTTTGCGCTCGTGAAAGTCGGGACGCCCGTCAGCATTTCCGACAACCAGCCGGAAGACCTCAAGTATAGCCGGCAGGTGATGAAACTCGACCAGAGCCGCGATCCCGATCCGCCGCGCTCGCTCATGATGTCCTCTTCCTGGTTCCAGGACCCGCAGGGGCCTCTCCTGACCGACGGCTAAGCCGCATGTTGCAGAGTTGGACGCGGCACGATCGGCTGGGCGTAGCGGCGACGCCCTCGTCGCCGGAAGTGTTCGCGGCGCCTCGCCGCGATTTCCCTTCGGGGCCCGCACTTCCGACGACGATTCAGCTTTCTCACGCGTGACGATGGCCCCCGCGTCCCGCAGAGCGGGACGTCTACAGTTGCGACGGCGCCCATCGGCGACGAGACTCCGGTTGTGAGCGCGAACCTTATTTCCAGCGGCACGACCGCGCGCAACAAAGTCAACCTCCGCACCCCCGAGGTGATGACCGCCGTCCAGGAACAGGTCGAGGCGCACTACCGCAGCGATATCGTCGACAAGGTCCGCCGCACCGGCGGCATCGTCTCGATCGGCGACCTGACCGTGCGGCTGGCGAAACAGTTCGGCTTTTGTTACGGGGTCGAGCGCGCGATCGATCTCGCCTACGCCGCGCGCAAGGTCTTCAAGGATCGCCGCCTTTTCATCGTCGGCGAGATCATTCACAATCCCGAGGTCAACGAGCAGATCTCGTCGCTAGGGATCAAGAACCTCACCGGGGCGAACAAGCAGGCCGATATCTCCGAGCTGCAACCCGACGACGTCGTCATCCTCCCGGCGTTCGGGACGGAGCTTTCCATTTTGCAACAGATCAACGATCGCGGCTGCCAGATCGTCGACACCACTTGTGGCGACGTCATGAGCGTCTGGAAACGGGTGCGCAAATACGCCAGCGAATCGGCCACCTCCATCATCCACGGCAAGGCCGAGCACGAGGAAACCAAGGCGACCAGCTCGCGCGCGCTCGGCGACGGGAACGGGCATTACCTCGTCGTCCTTACGCTGGCCGATACCGATTACGTTTGCGATTACATCCGCAACGGCGGCGACAAGCAGGCTTTCCTCGAGAAATTCCAGGGCGCTTATTCCCTCGGCTTCGACCCGGATATTCATCTGCAAACGATCGGCGTGGCCAACCAGACCACCATGCTCCGCGGCGAGACCGAGGAAGTGCAGCGCCGGATCCAGAAAGCCATCGCCGACCGCGACGGCGCCGAGCTGGCGACAAAAAACTTCCGTTTCTTCGACACCATCTGCGGCGCGACCCAGGAGCGGCAGGACGCGTTGCGCGAGTTGCTCGACGTGAAGATGGACCTGCTCCTCGTCGTCGGCGGCTATAACAGCTCCAATACCTCGCACCTCGCGGAGATGGGCGAAGAAAAATTGCCGACCTATTTCGTCCTCAACGCCAGCCGCCTCATCTCCGACAAGGAGATCCTCCACTACAACCTGCACGAGCGGAAAGAAGTGGTGGCGCACAACTGGTTGCCGGAAGGTCCCGTCGTCGTCGGCATCACCGCCGGCGCCTCCTGCCCAAACAACCTCATCGAAGAGACCCTGGTCCGGCTCTTCCAGCTCCGCGGCATCGGGGTCGAGCAGTTGCACGCCGCGGCCTAAGGGAAAGCTTCCGTGTCCGGGGGAAGCGGCGCTCATTCCATTCGTCCGGCTCGTTTGGACGATGCCGCGGAAATTGCGGACCTTTCCGACCAACTCGGATATCCGGCGAGCGTCGACGAAATGTCCGATCGGTTGATTCGTCTCCTGGCTGATCCCGATTATTTCATCGCGGTGGCGGACAACGCGGACGGTCCGTTGCTCGGGTGGATCGGGGCGGAATACCGGGTCTTGCTCGAGCTCGGCGCGGAAATCGAAATCGTTGGCCTGGTCGTGAGGCGGGAAACTCGGCGTTCCGGAGTGGGGAAGGCTTTACTCGCGGCAGCGGAGGACTGGGCACGAGGTCATGGCCTGGAGTCGATCAGGGTGCGCTCCAATGTCGCGCGGCCGGACTCGCATCCTTTCTACGAGCGAATGGGCTACGCGCGGATCAAGACGCAACATTGCTACCGGAAAGGGCTGGACCGGCCTAACGACGCTGCCTGAGTTTCATTCTGGAGCGCAGAGGGGAGAGGGACCAGAAGGCCTGACAAAGCACGAGCCACGCAAAAACCCCCGCAGACGCGAATTCGTCATGTTATGCGCGCCATCTGGAAAGGCAGTATCAGCTTTGGCCTGGTTAACATCCCCATCGCCCTTTACCCGGCGACGCGGCGGGAGGATCTCAAGTTTCGCCTCCTGCGCGAGGGGGATCTGAGCCCGGTCAACTACAAGCGGGTCGCGGAAAAGGACGGCAAGGAAGTGCCGTGGGAGAAAATCGTCAAAGGCTTCGAGTACGAGAAAGGCAAGTTCGTCGTCCTGAACGAAAAAGATTTCCAGCGTGTCGACCTTGAGGCCACGCAGACGGTCGACATCCAGGATTTCGTCGATATCGAAGAAATCGACCCGATGTATTTCTACAAACCGTATTACCTCGAGCCGCAGAAAGGCGGCGACAAAGCCTACGTCCTCCTCCGCGAGACCCTGGAGAAAACGGGCAAGGTCGGGATCGCGAAAGTCATCATCAAGACCCGCCAATACCTCGCCGGGGTGAAGCCGCACAAGCACGCCCTCGTCCTCGAACTCATGCA
>JALYQE010000096.1 GCA_030855965.1 Verrucomicrobiota bacterium
ATCAGCAATCCGCACGTCACCTTTCTCGCCCATCCGACGGGCCGGCTGCTCTTGAGCCGCGAGGCTTATGCGCTCGACATCCCGGCGATTATCGAGGCGGCGGCGGAAACCGGCACCTGGATCGAGATCAACGCAGCTCCGAGACGCCTCGACCTCGACTGGCGCTGGTGGCCGCTGGCGAAAGAAAAAGGAGTCAGGTGCGTGATCAATCCCGACGCCCACGGCGTGGAAAAATTACAGGAACTCTGGTTCGGCGTCGGGGTGGCCCGGAAAGGCTGGCTGACCAGGGACGACGTCATGAATTGCCTGCCGCTGGGGAAAATCGAGAGCGCCCTGGCGCAAAAACGCGCTCGTTAGGCGGGCGGAGGGAGCGGAGTCCAGGGAACATTCGCCTGCTCGCGCTGCGGCATCAGCATGGTCAGGCACTTGCAGGCGCCGCCGGCCTTGAGGAATTCCGTCATCGGGAGCGGATGACAATTGAAGCCGCGTTCGCCTAACGAATTCATCAACTTCGGCGCGCCCTCCGGCAAAACCACCTCGCGCTCGAGCACGACGGCGTTGCAGGAAAAATGCGCCGCTTCTTCTTCCACGACATCGATCAGATTAGGGACATGGTCGCGAATGGTGCGCTGGCCGTATTCATCGAAGGCGGGGGGAAACCAGACCGCGCCGCCGTCGGTCAACGGACAGAAGCAGGTGTCGATGTGATAAAAACGCGGATCGACCAGCTCGACCGAGATGACGAGGCAATTGAAAATCTCACCTACGCTGCGATGGGCGCTGACGTCGGTGCGGAATTTGTAGCCGCAGAAAAGCGCGTCCCCGGCGAAGAGGGCGTCGCCTTCACCCTCGAAAAACTGATGGTCCGGCAGCCAGACGATTTCGTAGCCGTGCTTTTCCATCCAGTCGGCGAAAAGCGGCGCTTCCGCGGCCCGTTCCTTGTGCCGAAAATTACTCGGGATGAATTTCTTTCCCACCGTCAGCCCGGCGTTGGCGGTGAAGACCATGTCGGGCAACTTCGGTTTCGGCGGGACGAGCTGAACGTTGCACCCGAGACTAACGAGTTTCTCGTGCAGCCCGCGCCATTGCGCCTGGACGAGCGGCGTATCGGCGCCGCGGGCCCGGCTCATCCACGGGTTGATTTCGTATTCGATGCCGTAGTGGTCGGGCGGACAGAGCAAAAGGTCGCGCATAAATCCTCGGCCTAACGATCGGCAGCGATGAAATCGGTCAGCTCGCGCAGGAACGGCTCGATGTCGGTCACGAGACCAACTGCCTGGAAGCTTCCCCGATCGGCCAGTTTCGTCACCACCCCGGGATTGATGTCAACGCAGAGTGTTTTCACGTTGGCCGGGAGTAAATTTCCGACCGCGATCGAATGCAGCATCGTGCCCATCATGACCGCGATCGTCACTCCCTCAATTTTCGCGCGCATCGCTTTCTGCGCCTCGATCGCGTCGGTGATGACATCGGGCAGCGGCCCGTCGTCCCGGATCGAGCCGGCGAGGACGAAGTCGACTCCGTTCTTCACGCAGGTGTACATGATACCGCGGGTGAGCAGGCCACTTTCGACCGCCTGTTTGATCCCGCCGACGCCGCGGACGGCGTTGATCGCGCGCATGTGATTCTGCGTTCCCTGGTCGGCCAGCGCACCGTGCTCGAGATTCACACCTAACGAAGTCTCAAAGAGCGCGTTCTCGATGTCGTGCACGGCCAGCGCGTTGCCGGCGAAGAGCAGGTTGACGTAGCCCCACTCGATCAATTTCTCGAAATGCTCGGCCGCCCCGGTATGGACGATCGCGGGACCGCCGACCACGAGAATGCGGCCGTTTTCTTCGCGCGAGCGTTTGAACTCGCGCGCCATCTCGCGGATAACAGCACTCTTCGGTTTTTCGACCGAGACGTTGCTCGACATGAAGCCAAAAACATCGGCCCGGGCGGTCGAGCGTTGCAGCGGCACGATCCGGATGCCCTGGTGGCCGACGACGATCTGCATGCCCTTCTTCACCCCGTAAAACTTGATCGGCTGGGCCGTTTTCGCGGCGGGATCGACCACGATCGCGCTGTCCATCAAGGACGGCTTCACCTCCAGCTCGCCGTCGTCGAGCTGAACAAAAGTCTGCTGGTTGGTGGTGACGTAAAAGCCCTGCGGGTAAACGCCGTCGGCCGGCGCGTCGGCCAGTTGCGCGCTCTTCTTTTCCGTCACCTCAGCGCCGTGCTGCCGCATCCGCAACATGAGCTGGTCAAGCTCGTCGGCATTGGGAGCGCTCACCTCGATCCGGGCAAAACTCTGGTCCGTCCGGTTCTCGCCGATCTTGATTTCGCCGATCTTGAAACTGCTGCCGGAAGCAATGATCTCGTCCAGCACCTTCGGGAGAATGAGTGAGTCGATGATGTGGCCGCGCAGTTCAATGGTCTCGGTTGGCATCGCCGGAACTTAGCCACGGAACGCCTCCGCGCCAGTTGAAGCCGACTAACGAGTCGGGCGGGCCATGCCGTCCTGTTCTCAAAAACGCTGCCGATTTCCGCTTGTCGAGAGCGCGCGCGCGGCTATTTAATGCAGCTTCTGCCAACGCCAACGCCTTGAACGACTCGAAATTATCCAACATCCCCGATCCGCAATCCGGCGCAGGGTTTCGCATTTCCGATGAACCCGTTTTGCGCTCGAAGAGGGGCTCAGGCAACGGTTCCCAAGCCGGCGCTTTCCCCGCCTCCCATGACACCGACCTGCTTTACGTCATCGCCCGCGATCCGAAATCGCTTTTCGTTTACTGGGATCTCAATTGGACGCGCGTCTTCGGCGGGGCCGGGCTTTCCGCGTGCCAGGTGCAGCTGCGACTTTATCGGCAGGACGGCTCGGTCGAGGCGACACGCGAGATCAATCCTTTTCTCGGCCATTGCTACGTCGACGTCGCGACCGCGGACACGGGTTACTACTGTGAGCTCGGTTGTTTTAGCGGCGAAAAATGGACCAGCCTGGTACGCTCCGGGAAAACGGCGACTCCGCAGGACCGCATCTCGGAGGATGTCTCAGCGCAATTTGCCACCCTGCCGCTGCACCTGAGTTTTCAGCGAATGCTCGATATCCTGCGCACGACGGAGGCCGAGGGCGCGACGCTCGCGCACACCGTCGCGGGGTTGCAGGAAAGGGCCGGCGCCGCCGGAGGAAACGGCCAGGCCCGCAACGGCCGCAGCAAGGGAATGCCCGCCTCCGAATTAGCCGCGCTCCTGCAAGCGCCCGAAAATGCCGCGCCAACCCCAGAGCAGCGCGCGCAATGGGCGAATCTGGCCGAAGAACTCGGCAGCTCGAGCTGGGGCGGAGCGAGCGGCAGCGGCTTCGGCGGGAGCAGCCCCGCCTGAGCTGGCGCCAGCCGACTAAAGATTTCGCGGGTCGGGCGAATAAATCTCGTTGCCAGCGGAAGTCGATTACCGCTAATGAGTGGGCGGATGCGAGGGAATCTCATCCTTTGTCTTAGAAACTTCTCAGCCTAACGACCGCAGATACACCGCCTATGAGCACCGAAAAGAAAACAATGGTATGGGGCACGCGCGTCGGAGTGATCCTGGCCGTCTCGGGTTCAGCCGTGGGTTTGGGAAATTTCCTGCGCTTTCCCGGGCAGGCCGCGGCGCACGGCGGCGGCGCCTTCATGATTCCCTACCTCTGCGCCCTGCTCCTCCTCGCTTTGCCGATCGGCTGGGCGGAATGGGCGATGGCGCGCCACGGCGGCGAACGCGGTTTCCATAGTGGGCCCGCCATCCTCGGCTACGTCGGGCGCGGGCGCATCGCACGCTATTTCGGCATTCTCTCCATCCTCATCCCGATGGTCGTCTACATGTATTACGTCTACATCGAGGCCTGGTGTCTTCGTTATGCCTGGGAATATCTGATCGGCGGCGTTCAGCTGACCGGCCCGGTCGATGAACAGGTGCGGACCGCGGCCACCTTCTTCGGTCACGCGACCGGGACGAACACCGACGGGGTCCTCAACATGAGCGCGGTTTTCTGGCTCATCGTCGTGACGATCAATATCATCCTGGTTTATCGCGGGCTCAGAGGCGGGATTGAAAAATTCTGCCAGTTCGCGCTCCCGGCGATGGCCATTCTCGCCGTCATCGTCCTCATCCGGGTGCTGACGTTAGGCACACCGAATCCAGCCAACCCGGACCAGAACGTCCTGAACGGGCTCGGCTTTTTATGGAACCCGGATTTCTCCAAGCTGACTGATTTTGAGACCTGGCTGGCCGCGGCCGGGCAAGTCTTCTTTAGTCTCTCGGTCGGTTTCGGCGTGATCCTGAACTACGCCTCGTATTTGAAAAAGAAGGACGACATCGCCCTCTCTGGTTTTACCGCGAGCGCGACAAACGAACTTTTCGAAGTCGGTTTCGGCGGCCTGATCACGATCACGGCAGCGTTCGTTTTCCTCGGCGCAAGCGGCGTCGGCGGCGGGTTCGGGCTCGGTTTCCAGACGTTGCCGGTGGTCTTCGCGCAAATGGGCGGGATCGGGCGCTGGGTCGGGTTCGCCTGGTTCTTCCTCCTCTTCCTCGCGGCCATCACCAGCTCAATCTCGATGTTGCAGCCAGTGAAGACATTCTTCGAAGAAGCGCTCGCCATTTCCTCCGGGAAGGCGATCGCGGCGGTCTCGATCGTCTGCGGCCTGGGTTCGTTCTGGGTCATGTGGTTCAGCAAAGACATGGTCGCACTCAACACGATGGATTTCTGGGTCGGCACCTTCTGCATCTTCCTCCTCGCGACCGTGCAGATCATTTGTTTCGGCTGGGTCTGGGGCGTGAAGAACGGCGCGGCCGAGCTCGACCAGGGCGCGCTCATGAAAATCCCGCGACCGTTTTTCTTCATCATGAAATACGTCGCGCCGGCCTACCTCCTCGTCGTCCTGGTCGGCTTTATCTATTCCAATGGCCGCGCGGAAGCGGCTGGTCTCCTCGGCAATCGCGTCGCTCTCTTGACGGTCGGGGTGATCGTGCTCGTCGTTCTGCTGCTCGTGGCGATGGTGGCAATCGGAGAACGGCGCTGGAAAGCGATCGAGGCGGGACTCGACACGATGGATGGAACAGGAGAGGGTAAAAGGTCATGACTACCAGCGGCTGGATATTTATGTTGTCGTCGCTCACGCTCGTCTGGGTGACCACGATTTGGGCCTACACCCGCTTGCTCAGCGCTCCGCCTCCTGACCAGAGGAAGGACGATTAGCCGCCCCTTGCGGGACTGGCGGCGCGCCGGTCGCCTCGTCACATTGTTAGCTGACCCGACGGTCGTCTTCTTCCAATGATCGCTACCGCTCTCGCCGCTCTCACCGAAACGGCGCCGACCGTTTTCGGCGTGCCGCTCGACTTCATTCTCTTCGGGCTGACCCTGCTCGGAGTCGCGACTTTTCATCATCACACGCTGAAGGTCGCGCTGACCGGGCTCGGTGTGATCACGCTCTACAAAATCCTCTTCACCGGGTTCAAGACCGGCCCCGGCGCCGCGGGATTTGTCGGCCACCTCGGCCACGAATGGGTCATCGTAGTCAATCTCTTCTGTCTCCTCACCGGCTTCGCCATCTTGTCGCGTCATTTCGAGAAAAGCCACGTCCCGGTGGTGCTGCCGAAGATTTTGCCTAACGACTGGAAAGGCGCCTTCGCTCTCCTCGCCCTCGTCTGGATCATGTCGGGCTTCCTCGACAACATCGCCTCCGCCCTGATCGGCGGCGCGATGGCGCACCAACTCTTCCGCGCCAAGGTGCACATCGGTTATCTCGCCGCCATCGTCGCCGCCTCCAATGCCGGGGGCGCCTGGAGCGTGGTCGGCGATACCACCACCACCATGATGTGGATCGACGGCGTCTCCCCGTTCCTTGTCTTCGAAGCGATCATCGCCGCTTCCGTCGCCCTTTTCATTTTCGGCATCCCGGCCGCGAAGAAGCAGCAAAAGTATTCGCCCATCCTGGCCAAGAGCCATGAACACACCCACATCGACTGGGCGCGCGTCGGCGTCGTCGCCCTCATGCTCGTTCTGGCCATCGGCACGAACGTCTACGTGAACCTGAGATTTCCTGAGATCGCCGAGAGCTTCCCCTTCATCGGCGTGGCGGTTTGGGTCGCGATCGCGCTTTCGGTCGTGGCGCGCCGGCCGGATTGGGAAGTGCTGCCGGAAGCCGCCAAAGGCTCCATCTTCCTCCTCGCCCTCGTGCTTTGCGCTTCCATGATGCCGGTGGAAAAATTGCCGCCGCCTTCCTGGCAATCGGCTTTTGGGCTCGGCTTCCTCTCCTCCGTCTTCGATAACATCCCGCTCACCGCGCTCGCCCTGAAACAGGGCGGCTACGACTGGGGTTTCCTCGCTTACACCGTCGGCTTCGGCGGCTCCATGGTCTGGTTCGGTTCCTCCTCCGGGGTGGCTTTGACGAATCTCTACCCCGAAGGCCGCAGCGTCTGGCAATGGATCCGGCACGGCTGGCTCATCCCCGTCGCCTACGTCATCTCGTTCTTCTTCATGCTCGCGGTTTGGCCCTGGCACCCGGATGAACCGCACAAGGAGCGCAAGCTCCGGACCGGGATAAGCGAGCCGGCGCATTAACCGAATGCCGTTTCCGCACCCGAGAGGCGCGTGCTACTCTGGCCGCGTGCAAACTTTTCCGCGCCCTCGCACGGCCATCCGATTCGCCGCCCTGTTGCTGGCGCTGCTTAGCGCCTTCCCCGTCTTCAGCGCGAGCGCGAAACGCCCGCAGCCCGCCCTGGAGAACTCGCAATTCCAGGCCCTCCCGCTCGAGCGTTCGAAACAAAATCACCTCCTCGTTAGGGCCGAGATCAACGGCAAACCAGCGCTCCTCGGGGTCGACACCGGGGCACCCGTGAGCGCGATCTCCGCTTCGCGGAGCAAGCACTTTGGCATGACGGGCATCCCCGGTTCCTCGAAACTTCCCGCCCGCCTCCGGATCAACGGCGGCTTCAATCGCGTCACGATCGCGAAACGCCTCCGCCTCGGCGCCCTCACCCTCATCGATGAGCCGATGGTCGCGATCGACCTGAGCGGACCGGCCCGGGCCGCGCGCGATTTCAAGGAGCAGGAACTCGACGGCATTCTCGGCGCCGACATCCTTTTCCCGACCGAGGCCGTGCTTGATTGTAAAAAGCAGGTCCTCTACATGAAAATCGACCCGGACGCGGAAGGCGCGGTGCCGGGGATCGATCGGCGCGGCTGGAAGAACATGCCGATCCGCGTGACCAAAGGCTGGAACCTCTACGTCGACGGCAATCTGAACGGAAAATCGGCGCAGCTCATGATCGACACCGGCGCCTTCACCACCCTGATCCATCGGCCGTTCGTGCGCGAGATGCGGCTCAAGACGCGCGACACGCCTTACACCTCCGGGGCGGTCAATCTCGAAGAGCGCGGCCTCCAGCTCGCCGTCATCCGGCGTTTTGCGGTCGGGCCTTATCTCGTCAAAGGCAAGGAAGTCGGCGTCATGAATCTCGACGGCCTGATCCACGAAGACCTCCTGCAGGGCAAGCCGCCGGTCGCGGGATTGCTGGGTTCAGAGTTCCTCCGGCGCAATAACGCCATCATCGATTTCGGAAACCGGACGCTCTACCTCAAGCTCTGATTTTTCCGTGGCGCGAAAAACGCGCGCGAAAAATCGAATGCAAGCCCGCTCCATCCATGCCACTGGTCTGTGCATGAAACCAATCTTGTTCTGCTGCCTGCTCGTCTGCTCCCTTGGCCTGGCGAATGTTCGCGGCCAGGACGCCAACAAACCCGAGGAAAAGAAACCCATGGAAACAAATCAAAAGGAAGTGGCCGTACTCAAGACGAGCGACGGCGAAATGGTCGTCGAATTTTGGTCCGACGTGGCCCCGAAGACAGTCGAGAATTTCAAGAAACTGGCCAAAGAAGGCTTTTACGATGGCACTGCGTTCCATCGCATCATCAAAGGCTTCATGATCCAGGGCGGCGATCCCAACACGAAGGACTTGAACAAGGAAAGCAGCTACGGCACCGGCGGCCCCGGCTACAAAATCCCCGCTGAATTCAACGAGCGCCCGCACGTCCGCGGCGTCCTCTCCATGGCCCGCTCCTCCGATCCGAATTCGGGCGGGAGCCAGTTCTTCGTCTGCCTCGGCACCGCCAGCTCGCTCGATCGCCAATACACCGCCTTCGGCAAAGTGATCAAAGGCCTCGACGTCCTCGACAAGATCGGCACCACGCCCGTCAGCCGCAGCAACAGCGGCGAGAACAGCAAGCCGAACACCCGCGTCTC
>JALYQE010000101.1 GCA_030855965.1 Verrucomicrobiota bacterium
AATTAAAGTCCTCCTTGGAGATGAGACCGAGCTTGAGCAAGTGGTCGGTCAGGAACCGCATCCAGGTTTCCCAATAGCTGCCATCGGGCCGATCGATCAGAACAATGGGGATGATCAGCGCCTTGCCGGTCTGCATGAGAGTGAGCGCCTCGAAGCCTTCGTCCATCGTCCCGAAGCCGCCGGGGAAGAGCGCGTAGGCGTGGGTTTCCTTCACGAAGTTTAGCTTTCGGGTGAAGAAATAATTGAAGTTAATCAGCTTCGGGTCGCCGTGGATGATCTCGTTCGCGCGCTGCTCAAAAGGGAGGCGAATGTTGAGCCCGAAGCTGTTCTCGCGGCCGGCCCCGCGCTGCGCTGCGCCCATGATGCCGTCGCCGCCGCCGGTGATGACCATGTAATTGTTCGCCACCATCTGGCGCCCAAATTCTTCGGCCTGCTGCGCCTCCGGTTCGGACGGCACGGTCCGGGCGGAACCGAAAACCACCACTTTGCGCTTATGGCGATAGGGCGCGAAAATCTTCGCCGCGTAGCGCAACTCCTTGAGCGAGCGGTTCATCAGCTTGAGGTCGCCTGTGCCCATTTTGTCTCGCGCCATCTTCAGCGCGGTCACGATCAGCTCCTCGATCAGCTCGGGGGACTTCTCCGCCCCCCAGTCGGCCACGAGTTGCCGGATTCGTTCCTGGAACTCGGGCGGGATATTGGAACTACGACGGACCGGTTGATCCACCACTGCGCTGCCGGTAAAATCTTCCACGCCCGAGTCTGGGCTAGTCCGGGAAACCCGAACAGGGAAAACTGGAGGCGTTAGGCAGATTTCAAGTCGGCCAGGATCTCGCCCATGTGCCGAATCGGAAGCGAATAGTGCCCCTCCCCTTCGACCAGGTGCCCGGTGCAGCAAGGCAGGCGCTCGCCTAACGACCGGGCCAGTTCCCAGTGAAAGCTGCGGTCCTTCTTCCCGTGCCAAAGCCGCACCGGGACCTTGATTTCCTCGAGCGAAAAACCCCAGGGCTGCGCATAAATCTCGGCGTCGGTCATGAGGCCATCGGCCGAGGCACGCCAGGCCTGGCGCTGGCTTTCGAAGCAGGCTTCGAAAGCGGCGATGTCGCGCATGACATTGGCATCGCAGGGTTGGAGAAGCTTAAGCAGAAGCGGGCGAAATCGGAGCGGGACCTTGAGTGAAAGAAAAGGACGCGCCGCGTGAAACCCAAAGCGGAGCAGCTCACGATGGCGCGGATAAAAGAAAAGCAGCCAGCGATAAAGCGGCAGGAGCCCGTTCCGGTCCGGCATTTCCGCCAAGGGCGGCGCGCCGCTCACGGCCGCGATCGCGCGCACCCGCTCCGGCATCGCCCAGGCCGCCGCCAGGGTGTAGGGAGCGCCGCCGGAAATGCCGAGCATCCGGAATTCGCCGATCCCCATCTTGTCGGCCAGGTCGGCCAGGAGCGGCGGCCAGTCGAGCAGCTTCCTCTCCGGATGCAGGCTGGAATTTCTAATCCCGGGCCGGTCGGGCGAGATGATCCGAATGTCCAGCTCGCGCGCCGCCGCGTCGGTCAGCTCGGCCATGGTGCGCGAGCTGGGCCAGCCGTGACAAAAGAAAACCGGAGCCCCGGTCTTCGCGCCGTATTCGGAAACGGCGACTGTCCCGCCGCGCTCGAGCTGGATTTCTTGAAACGAAGATCGCATTTGCCGGAGAAACGTAGCGCAGCGAGTGGACGGCGGCGAAGCCGCGGGTTAATTCTAGCGCCGACTTTCCCTACCGATGCCGCAATTCTCCTATCGCGCCCGCAATTCTCAAGGCGCCCTCGTCGAAGGCGTGCTCAACGTCGCCGACCGCTCGGTCGCCATCCGGCAGATCGAAATGCAGAATTGCACCCCGATCCGGATCGACGTGGTCGCGGGCAGCCCGGAAATGGTCGATGGCAAACCGGTCGCGGCCGGCCCGCCGCCGCCGCAAAATCTCAAAGTCCCGCACGGCCAGCTCCTGATTTTCACCGAGCAACTGGGCCACCTCCTGCAAGCCGGCATGACGCTGGACGAGAGCCTGGGCGTGCTCGAGAAACGGCTCAAACATCCGCGGGTGCAACAAATGACGAGCGCCTTGCACCAGGCGCTGGTCGACGGCCGCAGCTTCTCGCAGGCATTGCGCGACTTCCCGCGCATCTTCCCCCCGCTCTACGTCAACATGGTCGGCGCGGGCGAAGCGAGCGGCGCGCTGCCCGACATTCTCGAGCGCGTGGTGCAGCATTTGATGCAGGAAAAAAGCCTGCGCGACCGCGTCCAGCAGGCGCTGATTTATCCCGCGTTCC
>JALYQE010000106.1 GCA_030855965.1 Verrucomicrobiota bacterium
CCTGAGGGAGGAGGCGGTTCCGCTCTCGCCGCGCGAAGCTCGACGGAGTCTCGCCCTACCGGAAAGCCGCCACGGAGCCGCTACTTCTTGCTCTTGAACTCGAGCTTGCGGTAAAGCGTCTCATCGACTCCGGTTGAGCTGGCGTTCGGTTCTCCTGGCGAGCTTCGGCGGAAAACAAGCGGCCGGCGCTTATGGCTTGGCGGCGGCTTTCGGCATGACCCCGACCTTTTGGGCGAAGGCGATGAAGCGCGGGTCGTCCTTGTAGGCGCGCAGGAAAGGATTGATCAGCAGCTCGGTCACACCCGCGTCGTGTGTCGTCCAGGCGTGCTCCAGGCTCTCGAACATCTTCTCCGGTTCCTTGCGCAGGGCATAGACCGTGGCGATCTGGCTGCCGGCGTCGTCGGCGTATTCGTCGATCAGTTTTTTCAGGGCGGCGTCGGCCTCGGCGCGGTCGCCGCTTGCGAAATGGGCCAGCGCCAGTGAGTAGGTGCGCCAGAACGGATCGGTTTCCTGTTTAGCCAATTCCACGGCGGCGCCGGCTTTGCCGCGCAGAATCTGAATGATCGCCAGTTGCGAGTAGCTCGTGGCGGACTGCGGCTGCAGCGCGATGGCCTGGCGCAGCGCCGCCTCGGCCTCGTCGTAGCGGCCGACCGCGGTGAGAGAGATGGCGAGGTTGAAGTAGGATGCGCTGCGTAACGGATCGAGCGCAATCGCTCGCTGCTCGAGCGCGACCGCTTCGTCGAGTCGGCCAAGGGCGGACAGCCGTCCCGCGAGATTTGACGTCGCCGCCGCATTCTGCGGCGCCAGTTCGACGGCGCGGCGGAGTTCCGCTTCCGCAGCGGCGAAATTGAGATCGACGTCCGTCAGGATCAGGCCTTGGGCCAAATGCGCATCGGCGAGATTCGAATCCAGATCGAGCGCTTTCTCTGCCGCGGAACGGGCTTTTGCGATTAGCTCTGATTTTTCTTTCGGCGCCGGATTGTAGCGTGTGGCCAGACCCTCTGCCGAATAGGACAGCTTCGCATAGGCGAGCGCGTAACGCGGATCGAGCCGGATCGCCTCTTCGTAGAAGCCGATCGCCTTCCGGAGGTCCTCAGCGGTGCGGCGATTGAAGTAAAAATTCCCCTGTAAGAGGGCGTTGTAGGCCTCGACGTTCTGGTTCGAGGGCGTCGCCGCGGTGGTCAACGGCGCGGCCCGACCGTTGCTCCCGAGCAGCGCGACCTTGAGCTCCTTCGCCACTGCGCCGGCGATCTCCGATTGCACCGCGAAGATGTCCTTCAATTCGCGGTCGTAGGTGTCGGACCAGACATTGGCGCCGTCGCTGGATTTGATCAGCGCCACCGCGATGCGCACCCGATCCGCCGACTTACGGACGCTGCCTTCGAGCAGATAATAGACGCCGAGCTTCTCGCCGATGGTCTTGCTGTCGTCGGTTTTGCCTTTGAACTGAAAAGACGAGGTGCGCCCGACGACCTTCAGGTCTTGCAGACGCGAGAGTGAGGAGATGAATTCTTCCGACATCCCATCGGAGAAGTACTCGTTAGCCGGGTCGCCGGTGGAATTGACCATCGGCAACACGGCGATCGACTTTTCGGGAATAGGGGCGCTCTTCGGGGCTTCAGGAGTGGCGGCGCTCGGCGTCGCCGTTCGATGGGAAGTGAAATACCAGGAAGCTCCGGCCGCGAGGATCGCGATCAGCGCGAGCACGCCAATCCAGCCGACACTGATGCCGCGCGCCGGTTTTTCCACGACCGGCTTTTCTGCGGCCGGCTGAAATTTCTGCGGGAGCGCGCCGTTGCCCAGTGGCTCGGCATAGAGGTTGACCAAATGAAGCCGGACGCCGTGTTTGACCTCGCAATCGCCCAGGTCGTGCAAACGTGGCGCCCATTTCCGGTATTGCACCAGATCATCGGCCACGTGCTGGGAGAGGAGGATGTGGCCGGCGTCGCCGCAATCCATCACCCGTTGCGCCATGTTGATGCCGGCTCCGGCGATGTTGCTGCGCCCGCTTACGTCCTTCACCTCGCTCACCGGTCCACTGTGAATGCCCATCCGCACCGGAAGCTCCGGGTGCTTCTGCAGCGCTTCGGCAATCTCAAGCGCGCAGCGGGCCGGTTCTTCCGCGCTGTGGAGGAAGACCAGCGCCATCCCATCGCCGGTCGGCAGCCTAACGAGTTGTTCGTCCGTCGCTTCGCGCACCGGTGCAGTGGCCAGCACGATCTCGGTGAGCTGGTGCAGCCGCTCCTTCTGTTCCTCGATCAGGAGCCGGGAGTAACCGACGATATCGATGAACAGAACATGTCCAATTTCCAGGTGGAGATTATCGTCGGATTCCGACTGCACGATCCCTCTCTATCTGGGCCACAACGGTCTGCCTATCTTTTTAGCGGCGGGGGCAAGCCGGGGTCAGTTCGTATGCCGCGAGAATGCGCTCAGACAGCCCGATCAGCAACCTCCGGCGGGTGAGGCGAAATGATTCGCGCGGTCGTTTCCTGGCTTGATCTCGCAGGGCAGAAATGGATCATTCGCCCGTCGCTCATTAAATTCATGCGTTCCCTCACCGCTTGCTTGATGTTTCGGGATTCCGCCTCCTATCTGGAGGAATGGCTGCAATTCCATCTCCGCGTCGGGGTCGAGCATTTTTACCTCTACGACAATGAATCACAGGACGACTTCGAATCGGTGATTCAACCCCTTGTGGCGGCAGGAAAGATCACTTTGCATCGCTGGCCGGGGGAGGGGGGGCGCAGGCAAACGCCTATCAACACTGCCTCGATCAATATCGTGGGGTCGCCCGATGGATCGCCTTTCTCGACGATGACGAGTTTTTTTTTCCAACCAACGGAGACGACCTTCTCGAGACCCTGGAGCCTTATGAAAAATATGCGGGCGTGGCTGCTTGCTGGTTGCTCTTTGGGTCCAGCGGCCATCGATCTCGCCCTCCAGGCTTGGTGACCCGGAACTATCTCCGGCGCGCCGCCTGGATCGATCCGCATGTGAAATGCATCGTGAACCCGGTCAAAGTGACGGGACCGGCAGTGCTGGGGCATTCCTTTCATTGCCGGCCGGGGGAGGCGATCGTCGACGAAAACCATCGTCCGATCTCGGGACCATTCGCCTCGGAGCCGACGGCGGATGTTTTCCGGATCAATCATTATCTGGTGAAATCCCACGAAGAGCTGGGCCAGCGCCGGACGCGGAGCCGCGCGGACGGTTCCCCCATCGTCCACTCGATCGAGGAATGGAAACAGTTCGACTCGCAATACAACGCCGTGGAGGATCTGCGGATTCAGCGTTTCGCGGGAACGTTAGGGGGAGAACTCGACGCAGGTTGTCGCGGCGGTCTGTGACGTCGCCGGTGCATTTTTGTCGCGATTCTTCGGCGGTCAGAGACCGCCGCTACAGTCTGCCGCGCTACTTTTTGCCCTTAATTTCGAGCTTGCGGTAAAGCGTGGCCATGCTGATGCCGAGCACGCTGGCCGCTTTCTCGCGGGCGCCTTTGAATTTGGCCAGGGTCGCTTCGATGTATTCGCGCTCCTGTTCCTGGATAAATTCATCGAGCGACTTGCCCACCGGTAACGCCGCGCGTGCCTTCTTGGCCGCGTCTTCTTTGGCAAACTCGACAATCTGCGGCGGGAGATCGCCCGGCAGGATCATGTCGTCCTCGCACAGGGCGCAGGCGCGCTCGATCGCGTTTTCCAGCTCGCGCACGT
This sequence comes from Verrucomicrobiota bacterium, assembly GCA_030855965.1. Classification (GTDB taxonomy): domain Bacteria; phylum Verrucomicrobiota; class Verrucomicrobiia; order Chthoniobacterales; family UBA10450; genus Palsa-1392. Next base: position 3,714 of record JALYQE010000106.1, read on the forward strand.
TGCCGGGATAATCGTAGCGGCAAAGCAGATCCACCGCTGGCGGATCGATCTTCTTCGGCTCGCCGCCGGTCAGGTTCGACTGCTTTTGCAGGAAGTGGTTTACCAGCAGCGGGACATCTTCGAGCCGGTCGCGCAGCGGGGGGATTTCCACCGGAATGACCGCCAGCCGGTAATAAAGATCTTCCCGGAAGGAACCGTCGCGGATTTTCGGCTGGAGCGCTTCGTTCGTCGCCCCGACCACCCGCACGTTGACCGGCACGCTTTTGTTGTCGCCCACCCGGCGCACTTCGCGCTCCTGCAGGACGCGGAGCAGTTTGGTCTGGAGCGAGGTCGCCATCGAGTTCACTTCGTCGAGGAAAATGGTGCCGAGGTTTGCCTCCTCGAAGAGCCCGCGCTTGTCCGCGACCGCGCCGGTGAAGGCGCCTTTCTTGTGCCCGAATAATTCGGACTCGAGAAGATTCTCCGGCAGTGCGCTGCAATTGATCGCCACGAAGGGATGATGCTGCCGGTTGCTGTTGAAGTGGAGCCCGCGCGCGACCAGCTCCTTGCCGGTGCCGCTCTCGCCTTGGATCAGGACCGTGCTGTCGGTGTCGGCCACCTTGTTGATCAGGTTATAGACGAGCTGCATTTTGCGGCTCGAGCCGATGATGTTCTCAAACTTGTATTTGTTCTTTAGCTCCTTGCGCAGATAGGTGTTTTCCTGGCGGGCGGACTGGAACTCGATCGCGCGCTGCACCGTCATCTGCAGCTCGTCGATCTTGAATGGCTTCGGGACGTAGCCGTGCGCGCCCATTTTCATCGCCTCGATCGCGGTATCGACTGAGGCGTAGGCGGTAATCAAAATGACCAGCGTCTGTTTGTGATGTTCCTTCACGTGCCGGAGCACGTCGAAGCCGCTCATCGACTCCATCTTCACGTCGGTGATGACGATCTGGGGTTCGATGGTATCCATCTGCTCGACCGCTTTGGCGGCGGAGCTGAAGGGAAACACCTGATGTCCTTTTTCGCGACAGAGGGTGACGATTACCTCCACCATCGCTGGCTCGTCGTCGATTATGATGATCTTGGCCATATTCTCAGGGCGGAGACTATTTCACGGATGAGAAAAGAAAAGGCAAATATGAGAATATGAGGATTCAGCCCAGAGGGACGGGAGCGCCTGCGAGCAGCAGCCAGGGGACGGGTTCCTCCCAGGCGATGACCTTTTCCACGACATCGCCGCGCGGATTCTCAATTGGCAAAGCGATCAGATCGGCCTGGAAACCGACCCGGATTTTTCCCAGCGAGTCGGCCTGATGCAAGGCGCGGGCGGGATTTATTGTCGCCATCTCCAGGATCCGTTCCGGAGCGATCTCGGGATGCGCGTCACGCACAGTTTGCATTTCTGAGAAAAGGCTGAGGGACGAGTTGCTCGCCAGGCTGTCCGTTCCGAGGGCAAGGTTGAATCCGAGCCCGGCCAGCCGCCGCAGCGCGAAGGGCGAGTGCCGAAAATAGCGGCTGCTGCGCGGGCAATGCGCGATGTGGAAACGCGGCCCGCGCTCCAGCCGGGTGAAATCCTCCTCGGTCAGTTCGTTCAAATGGACGACGATCCAGCGCTCGTCGAGCACCTCACGCTCGAGCATGACCGCGAGCGGAGTTTTTCCCTGGCCGCAATCCTCCATCGAGCGGCCGAGGCTTTTCAAGAGTTCGAATAACCGGCCGCGGCCGTCGCGAAACATCT
>JALYQE010000152.1 GCA_030855965.1 Verrucomicrobiota bacterium
TTTCAAGACATGAGCGAAAAACAGCGACCAAATCCCCTGCGCGAAGGACTCTCGAACCGGGCCGTGCCGCAGCCCTGCGCGATCGTGATTTTCGGCGCAACCGGCGACCTGACGCATCGCAAACTCGTCCCCGCGCTTTACAACATCGCCGCCGATGGCGAGCTCCCGCCCGCGGTCGCGGTTATCGGGTTCGCCCGGCGCCCGAAGACGGACGAAGAATTCCGCGCCGAGATGGAGGAAGCGACGCGTAAACATTCCCGGCAAACGGTGCGCGACGAGATCTGGGACGGATTTGCCCAGTCGCTCTTTTATCACCAGAGCGAGTTTGCCGATGAAGCCGGCTACAAAAAACTGGCGGAACGGCTCGACCAACTCGACGCGGAAAGCGGGACGCGCGGCAATCGGCTTTTTTATTTCGCGGCTTCGCCCGAGCAGTTTGAGATCATCGTCGAGAATCTGCAGAAAGCGGGCTTGAACAAATCGCCTAACGGCGGCTGGGCCCGGGTCATCCTCGAGAAACCGTTCGGGACGGATCTGAAATCCGCGCGCCATCTCAACCGCGTCGTGCAGCGTTCCTTCTCCGAAGACCAGACCTACCGGATCGATCATTTTCTCGGGAAAGAGACGGCGCAGAATATTTTGGTCCTGCGTTTCGCGAACGCGATCTTCGAGCCGCTCTGGAATGCGCGCTATATCGACCACGTCCAGATCACGGCCGCGGAAACGTTAGGCGTGGAAAACCGCGCCGGTTATTACGAAGGCGCCGGGGCCTTGCGCGACATGGTGCAGAATCATTTGCTCCAGCTCCTTTGCCTGGTCGGGATGGAGCCGCCAACCGATCTCGGGGCGGACAGCATCCGCGATGAAAAAGTGAAAGTGGTGCGGTCGCTCCGCCGTTACAAAGAGGACGAAGTCGGCACCCAGGTCGTGCGCGGACAGTACGGCGCGGGCGCGATCGCGGGGGAATCGGTCGCCGCTTATCGCGAGGAGAAAGGGGTCGATCCGAAATCGCACACCGAAACTTTTGTCGCGCTCCGGTTGCGGGTGGATAACTGGCGCTGGGCGGATGTGCCAATTTACGTCCGGGTCGGCAAACGGCTGCCGAAATCGGGCACGGAAATTTCCGTTCACTTCAAGAAAGCGCCGCAGGTTTTGTTCAATCGCGAATCGCAGGCGATCGACCAGAACGTGCTCGTGATTCGGATTCAACCAGACGAAGGCATCTCGCTCCGGATGCAGGCGAAGGTCCCGGGCACGAGTTTCCGGATCGAATCGGTGAAGATGGATTTTCATTACGGGACCTCCTTTGGGAAGGCGAGCCCGGAGGCTTACGAACGTCTCCTGCTCGACGCCATGGCGGGCGACGCCACGCTCTTCGCCCGGCGTGATGAGGTGGAGCAAGCCTGGGCGTTCATCGACACGATTCACGAAGCCTGGGCCGTGAAAGAAGGCGCCCCGAAATTGTGCAGCTATCCGGCCGGCTCGTGGGGACCGGAGGAAGCGGACGAGCTGATGGCGCGCGACGGGCGCGCGTGGAGGAGATTGTAAAATGCTTGTCATCCTGAGCGGAGCGAAGGACCCCCCAAACGGCCCCTGCCGCTTCTTGCCTAACGATCCCGTACGTGGCTTGCGAGGTCCCTCGCCGTCTGCGCGGCTCGGGATGACAAAGGAGGCGCGGCTCGCCTGACATCATGCCCGCCGCCGCTGAAACTTTCTCCGCTGGCCTCCCGGTCGAGGTCGGCCAGATCCATCGCGAACTGAAGAAACTCTGGGACGCAGCCGACGGCGTCATGACCCGCGCCTCGCTGATCAATCTCGCGGTCTACAGCGAAGCGCCGGAATCGTTAGGCAAGAACACCGCCATCGTCGCCCGCCTGACCGAGGAGCACGCCTGTCGCGCGATCGTGATCGCGGCCGACCCGTGCGCAAAAGAAAGCCGGGTCGAGGCCTGGATCAGCGCGCATTGCCACGTCAGCCGGGCTGGGAGCAAACAGATCTGCTCCGAGCAGCTTTCCTTTTCGCTCCAGGGAAAGCAATGCGGTTTCCTGCCCAACATCGTCTTCGCCCAGCTCGATTCCGATCTGCCGCTTTACCTTTGGTGGCAGGAGCAATTCCGCGCCCCGCTCGATCCGCAGCTCTGGGCCTGGGTCGACCGCGTGATCTACGACAGCCAGAGCTGGCGGAATTTCGAGGAGCAAATGCAGTTGGTCGAAGCCGCCCAACATGAGGCGCGACATCGCATCGTCCTTTGCGATCTCAACTGGGAACGCCTCGTCCACCTCCGCCTCGCTCTCGCGCAATTTTTCGATCACCCCGTAACGCATCATCATCTCGATGAAATCAAGGCGCTCGAGATTGAACACGCGCCGGGATTCCGCTCGACCGCCCTGCTCCTCGTCGGCTGGCTGGCCGGGCAGTTGCAGTGGGAGCGCAGTCGCGGGAAAACGAAATCGTTAGGCTTCACGAAAGAGACGGAAGCCGGCCCGCGCAAGATCAACGTCGCGCTGCAGGAAAAAAAGGGCGAACCGATCAGCGCCTGCCAGCTCACGACCGACTCGGCCGAGTTTCGAATCGAGCATCGAAAAGGCGCGGATCTGCTCGACGTCTTTTTCGGTCGGACCACCGGCCGAAAGATGCGGCAGATGCTGCCCGCGGGAAAAAACGACATCGTCGAATTGGTCCGGGAAGAACTGATGCGCGGCGGCCCGCACCGCGTTTACCTGCGCGCGGTCGAAAAGGTGCGCCAGCTTCTCTAAGATCGTAATCGATTACGCAGCGGGCACCTGGGCTTGCCTAACGAGCTCGGGATCCTTTAGCCGCGCGTCGTAAACCTCCGCCCAGGTCTGCTGATTCATCGAGCACATCGGGACCGCGACCCATTCCCCGTCGCGTTTGACCGCGCCCTTGAAGACGCACGAATCCAGCCGCGCCTTTACCACGGGATCGTGCTCGGCGTTCGCCACCTGAGCCGCATCCATGAAGTTATGCATCCCCACCCCAACGGTGTGGACCTGGCCGCGCCATAACGAACGCAGAATTTCCGGCGGCGCGTTCCGCGAAGTCATGTAACGCGCGATCCGGTAAAGCGCCTTTGCCGCCAGGACGGGATGTTGCAAGAGGACGCCGAGCAAACGAAACGGCGGCGTGCCCGCGTCGTCGTTCACGAGCGAGAGACCGCCGATCTTGCGCAGCACTTCCCCGAGCAGCTGGTCGAATTTCGGATCGTCCGGGAGGAGCGGAAAGATCTTCCCGGAAGGCCGCGCGACGAGGAGCGAGGCCCAGCTGTTGCAATCGGGGTGGCCAAAAATTGAAACGTCGCGCCGCAGGGGCAGGCCGATGCCTTCACAGATCTTTTCCCAGACGTCGTTAGGCGTGATCGGGCGCTCGGAGAAAATGGTGCGCCCGGTATCGGCTTCGGGCTGGAAACTGATCATGCGCCAGATGTGGGTCCGCTGCGGATCGGCCAGATACCAGCGCAGCACCTCCGGCACGTCGTCGATGTTCTTGCGTGTGACCGTAAAACTGAGCGCGTACTCCAGCGGCAGCCCGGTCTTGGCGCGGACGCGCAAGGCGAGATCGGTGAACGCCTGCCTAACGGGATGCAGATCGGCCTCCGATTTAATCCGCCCGATGGGATAACCATGCCGCCCCGCCTGCGTCATGTCGACGTGGACCGAGATCTGGCGCAGGCCGCCTTCGACGACCAGCCGCTCAAGAAATTCCGGCTGCTCAATCAGCGTCTGCCCGTGGGTCATAAGCATGGGAATGGAGCCAACAGAAATGGCATAACGAACGATCTCGATCAGTTCGTCAGGCCGGCCCGCGCGCCAATAAGCGTCGGCCACGTCGCCCCCGGTGATCTGCAATCCGCCGCCCGGGCCCTGGAAGCGACGGTTGGCATCGATCTGTTCCCTGACCTGGGCGAAGGACGGGATCGGAACGGAGTTGGCGTTTTTCGGCAGGTAACAATGGGTGCAATGAAAGGAGCAGTAACTCGCGCCGAGGGTGAAGCCGCAGTGCGTCAGGTGGCGGCCGGCGATCTGGTTGTCGGTCTGCAATTCGGGCGGGAGCGAGTCCCAGCGTTCCTGCAAAACGCGCGCCTTTTCCTCCGCGATCGGGCGGCGAAAGGCCGCCCAGCGGGCCCGCCATTGTTCGGTCGAAGTCATTGGGGATTTCCGAGAAATTACCGGGCCTCGTTCAACGACCAATCGTAATCCTGGTAGGCGATCTTGGTGTCGTTAGGCAAGGGTGGTTTGCGGCGCTTGTTGATAAAGGCGACCGGGCCGCCGGGGGCGGTGAAGTCGTCCTTGTACCAGTTGAAAATGGTGGAAATGGCAGCGGTCTTTTTACCGGCGTTGTAGTCGACGCCCCGCGGCGAATTGACGAATCCGACCGACAATTTTTCAAGCTGGGTCTCAAGCTTTTCGGCCCGGAAAGGCTCGGCCAGTAAGGGCGGGCAACTGCGGCTCGCGCAATTGAGCGCGAAATGGATCCGCGGCTCGTTGAACTTCGGCCGGATGATGTCTTTCCCGAGGCGATTGAAGCTCATCGTTTCGCCCGCGACGTTGATTCGTTGCCCGGTGAAAAAGGTGAAGAGTAAATCCTTCACGCTCTTGGTCGGATATTTCCCGAGCGCTTCATGCAGGATCCAGGCGTTGTAGGCATTGAGGTAAAAGGCGACCTGCTCTTTTTTGTTCAGGTCGGCAATTTTTTCTTGGGCGATCTCGTCGACGACTTGTTGAATAGCTTGCATGTCGGCGACGTTATCTTTCCACGCCTCGTACTTGACCCCGCTGCTGGCGGCGTATTTGCCGAGGAGGCCGTTGTAAGTCTGGATCCATTTCGGGGAATGCTCCGCGCCCGCGCTGGAAACGGATGCAAAGAGGAGCGCGAAAAAGCCAAGGCGACGCACGAAAGGCGGCATTTTCATGAAGCAAATTGTGCGCATTAGCCGGGCGCGCGGCAAGATCGAATTGTAGCCGGGGGCGTCGAACCCGGCCGCTGGTCTTCATTTCAGGTTGGGGATCGAATGCAGGTTGGCCGGTTACGCCCGGCCGGGGTCAGCGCCCCCGGCTACAACCGCGCGGAGGGCTCGCACGTTTTTTTCGATGGCGAAGAGCCGCGTGGCTCGCTCATGGCCAGCCGCGCCTAACGATCGCGCCAGCCCCGGGTTCGCCAGGAGCCGGCTCATGGCGTCGGCCAGGGCGCCCGGTTGCTGCTCGGGCACGAGTAAACCGGTGACCCCCTCCTGCACCATCTCCGGCACGCCAGCGAGGTCGGTCGACACCACCGGCAGACCCGCGGCCATCGCCTCCATCACCACCGTCGGAAGGTTGTCCATTCCGCCGCCTTTTTCCGCGACGCAGGGCAGAACAAAAAGCGCGCTCCGCGCCAAACGCCGGATCACTTCGGCCTGCGGCAAGGGCCCGGCCAGCGCGACCACATTGGTTAGGCCGGCGGCCGCGATCTGCTCACCGAGCGCGTGTGCGAGCGGGCCTTCGCCGATGATTTCGCAGCGGAATTCGAGGCCGCGCTGGCGCAGAATCCGGCAGGCCGAGATCAAATCCTGGAAGCCCTTCTTTTCGATCAAACGCCCGATGGAGATGATGACCGGCGGCGCCGTGGTAAAATCTGCGCGCTGGAATTGTTGCAGGTCGATGCCGTTATAGACGCGGCGCACTCTGGCGGCGTCGCCCGGGAATTTCTCCTGCAGAAAACGCACGCCGAAATCGCTCACCGTCACCACCGCGCGCGCGGGCCCGATCAGTTTGCCTAACGAAATCTCAAACGGCTTGGGGGCGAAGATGTCGTTGGCGTGGGCCGTAAAACTGAACCCAATCCCGAAAAAACGCTCGATCCAGTAGGCGGTCCGCGCCGCCAGGCCGGCGAAATGAGCGTGCACATGCCGCACTCCGAGCGCCTGCAGCCGCGGCCCGAGCCAGGCCGCCTGGTACAGCCGGAGAAAATCAGTGTTTCGCCCCCACGCGGCGATCTCGCGCGCCGCGGTCTCGGGCAGCTTTCCTTTTCGCAGCGCCAGGTCGACTTCCCGGACGAGTTGTTCATCACCCGGCAGGTATTCCACCCGGTCGATGATCGAGGCGTCCCAATCCTGCGCCGGTTCATCGGCCGGGCGGCGGATGGAAAAGATCGCCGGCGACACCCCTTGCCGCCGGAGCTGCCTGATTTCCCGGTAGCAGAAAGTCTGGGTGAAGGAGGGAAAGCGCTCGAAAAGATAGGCCAGCCCGCTCATGGCAGAGGATTAGCGGCGAATCGGGCCGTTGGAAAGCGCTCTCCCGGGTAAAAAACCCGAAACACCCCGCTCTTCTGCACGACTCTTGCTACTGCTCAAGCATGGTCCAACGCGACTTCTTCGACTTTTGCAAGTCACTCCGGCTTGTCGAGCTGAAGGCTATTGGCACCCTTTCGACGGTCAAACATTTCGGCGAAAACGAGGTCGTTTACTCAGTCCAAGACGAAGGTCACGAGCTTTTTATCGTGACTCGCGGCGCGGTGGAATTATTCCCGCCCAACGCCCGGCCCGGCACGCTCACAACGGTCCTTTCCCGGGGCGATATTTTCGGCGAAACCGGGGCGCTGATGGAGCATGCGCGCGATCACTCGGCCCGTGCCTGCGCCGCCCTCAGCTTGCAGTGTTTTCGCCGGAGCGATTTCCCGGAACTCCTCCAGCGGGTGCCATCGTTCTTTCTCTTTCTCGCCGGGAAACTGGCCGCCCGTCTCTTCCAGGCGCGGGAGCTGACCCATTCGTCGAATAATTCGCTCGAGCTCACCGGCAGCCTGGCCAACTTCGACATCGTCACCATCTACCAGACGATCATCCAGTCGAGGCAGACCGGCCTGCTCACGATCGCGGACGAAGACGGCGAGACGATCTCGACTTTCTATTTCGAGAAAGGCACTCCGCGCTGGGGCCGCTTCCAGCATCTCAGCGGCGAGGAGGCCTTCTGGCAGCTTTTCCTCCACGAACACCGTTCCGGTTCCTTCTCCTTCTCCAACGAAACGCAGGTCGGCGCGAGTTGGGGCGAAAGCAGCGCGCTCTCCGGCCAGAGCGACGAAATCCTGATCAACGCCATCCGGATGCGCGATCATTTCGATCATCTGCGCAAGCGGATTAAGGATCGCTCGCAGCGGTTGAAACGGCAGAAGTTGAACCTCGAGTGGGACGACCCCGATCTGCAGGACGTGCGCGCGGCGGCGGAAGAAATCTGGCAACTCGCCTACAACAACGATCTCTCGCTCGCGGAGTTGCACGGGCGGAGCGCCTTTTGTGATCTCAAGATCTACCGCGTGGTGGACGAGATGCTCCGGACCGGACTTTTCGCCCTCCAGACCGAATGCGATCAACTGGAACTGGCCGAGAAGCGATGAAGAAACTTTATCGAGCCTGCATCTGCCTCACGGCGGCGGCGACCCTGCTCTCCGGCTGTTCGATGCTGACCGCGCAAGGCCGGCAGGAGCGGGCCTACTCGCGTTACGTTCACAAAATGAGCGCCGGCCGGATTAAGCAACAGAAGCGCTTCTTTTCTGGCAAGAATACCATGCCGGTCACGCAACCGACGGAGCCGGTGATCACGAGCGAAGCCTCGGGCCCAGAATCGATCGGCGACGGCGGGTCGCTCAGCGTGAGCGGCGGGCAATAGCAGCCTAACGAGCCCTCAATCGCGCTCCACCGCGACCGGCTTTCCCGCCTGGTCGATCGCCACGTAGGTAAAAACAGCCCGGGTCACGAGAAGCTGCTCCGTCCGCATGTAGCGCTGGACCCAGACTTCCACCGGGATCTTCATCGAGGTGCGCCCGATCGATTCCACCCGCGCATAACAGGCGACCGTGTCCCCCACCATGACCGGCTGCAGAAACGACATCCCGTCGAGGGCCGCGGTCACGACCCGCGCTTTAGCCGTTTTCGAGGCGAGGATGCCGCTCCCGAGATCCATCTGCGACATGAGCCAGCCGCCGAAAATGTCGCCGTTCGGGTTCGTGTCCTTCGGCATCGCGACGGTGCGGGTGACCAGTTCGCCGTTAGGCTTGCTTGGAATGTCAGGTGCGTCCATGGCGCGAGGCTAGCACAGGCATCGCCGTAGCACAGGCATCTTGCCTGTGGGGCCACCGGGCATCCTGCCCGGTGAATGATTGCTACAAAATGAGCATACAATCGCCGTAGCTGTAAAAACGGTAACGCGCGCGCACCGCTTCCGCGTAGGCGCGCAGGATGAATTCCCGCCCGGCAAAAGCCGCCACCAGCATGAGCAAGGTCGAGCGCGGCAGATGAAAATTCGTCAGCAATCGGTCGACCGCGCGAAATTTGTAGGGCGGATAAATGAAAATATCGGTCGTCCCTTCCTGCGCGACAAAGCGGCCGCCCTCCTGCACCGCCGCCTCGAGCACGCGCACCGAAGTCGTGCCAATCGCGAGCAGCTTTTCCGCCGCGTTGACCGCCTCCGCCGCCTCCGCCGTCATCGTGAAACGCTCCGCGTGCATCTGGTGCTCGGTGATGGTCTCGCTCTGGACCGGACGGAAAGTGCCGGTCCCGACATGCAGGGTGATAAAGGTGTGCCGCAATTGCGCCAGGATTTCAGGCGTGAAATGCAGGCCCGCCGTCGGCGCCGCGACCGCTCCAGGTTCCCGCGCAAAAACCGTCTGGTAGCGGGTGATGTCATCGGCGTCGGCGGCGCGTTCGAGATAGGGCGGCAGCGGCACGCGGCCCCCGCGATAGGGATCGATCTCCCGCTCCAGCCTAACGACTCGCTCCCCTTCGCTTTCGATTGTCTCCACCGTCACCTCGACTCCGTCGAGCCGTGTCGTCGCGCCAATTCGCATCTTGCGTCCGGGTTTGACGAGGCAGCGCCAGCGTTCTGGGGCGAGCTGTTCAAGGAAAAGGAATTCAACCGCGCCGTCATCGGAGAAGCGCCGCGCGGGCCGCACCTTGGTGTTGTTCAAAACCACGAGATCGCCTGCCCTAACGAACTGCGGCAACTCGACAAACTGCCGGTGCGAGATCGTCTGCGCGGCGCGGTCGAGGACCATCATGCGCGCATCTTCGCGCCGCGGGAGCGGGCGCCTGGCGATCAGCGCGGGCGGGAGCTGGTAATCGTAATCGCTTAAACGGGTGCTCATCTCGATGCCAAAGGCCCACGAGGTTAAAGGAATTGCCGTCGCACGCAAAACCGGCAAACTGGTCGCCGGGATGTGTGAATTCACGGCAGCACTGGAGACGGCGATCGACGCGCTCGAAAATCTCCGGCGCTCGAGCGATCGCCCGCCACGCGCGAGCCGGGCCGCCCTGGCCCGCCTGCGCGAGGCGCGGCCCGTGCCTGGCGACTCTGCCGGCGCCGACAAGTTCACCCGCTTGCGCGAGATGGCGGCGCGGGTGGCGGGTTGTGTGAAATGCCCGCACCTCGCGAGCTCGCGCACCCAGACCGTCTTCGGGGTCGGAAACCTGGAAGCGGAGTTAATGTTCATCGGCGAAGCGCCGGGCGCGGATGAGGACCGGCAAGGCGAGCCGTTCGTCGGCCGGGCGGGTCAATTGTTGACCAAGATTATCGCCGCGATGGGCTATGGCCGCGACGACGTTTACATCGCCAACGTCTTGAAATGCCGGCCCGACATGCCCGCCGGCGAACCCGGCAATCGCAAGCCGACCCCGGAGGAAATGGCGACCTGCCTCCCCTACCTGGCGGAGCAGATCGAGATCATCGGGCCGAAGGTGCTGGTCGCGCTCGGGGCGACGGCGGTGGAGGGCTTGCTCCAAATCCGTGAACCGATGGGCAAACTGCGCGGCCGCTGGCATTCATATCGCGACACGCCGCTCATGATCACCTTTCATCCCTCCTACCTGCTGCGGAACCAGAACACCACCGAGAAGCGCAAGGTCTGGGAAGACATGCTGCTGGTTTTGGAAAAAATGGAACGGCCGATCAGCGAAAAGCAACGAAATTTCTTTCGTTAGGGGAGAGCGTCCTCGCCTACCGGACGATCCACAAATTGCACGGAATCACGTCCGTCACCCAGGCGATCCGGCTGGAGAGTTTCGGCCGCGCTTCGGGCTTGGTCTCGAGCGGGACGACGAGCAGATTGGCCTCGACCGCCTGGACGAAATTCGAGGCCGCAAAACCGGTGTTGCCGCGGATGCAGCGGGCCTCGATCGGGACCGGGGTGTTGCCGGCCGCGAGGATGAATTCCTGGAGCGCGATCTCCTCTTCTTCCAGGGTGCGGGCGACTGTTTTTCCGCCCTTGCTCCGGCGCGCGGCGCGCGCCTTGTCGAAGCTGGTGTAGTTGCGGATGACGTAAAGCCGTTCGCAATTTTCCTTCTCCGCCAGGCGCAGGGTGCGACGGAATGCGCCCTGGGCGTGTTCGGAATACTCCGCCATGAAAACGATGTGACGGAGCGGTTTCGGCTCCAGTTCCGGATGAGTGAAAAGCATCACCGAACAGGTCGCCTCGCGAGCGAGGCGCCGGGCCACGCCGCTCAGGAACTGCCGCAGGATCGGTTTTTTTTCCAAGGCGCCGGCCACCAAAAGGTCGACCGACAATTTCCGCGCGGCAGCCAGGATGCCGTTGCCCGGGTCGCCCTCTTCGTAATGGACGACGGAATCGCGCGGCAGATTCAGCTGGGTGATGGCCTCGGCAAATTTGCTCTCCGTCGTCGCATCGTGTTTCCCGACGTAAATCATGGAGAGCCGCGCGCCGAACCGATCGCGGACACGATTCGCTTCCGCCAGCACCTGGTGGAACCGCGGGGAAAACCCGGCGGCGACCGCGATCGATTGATAGGCGAATTCGTTCATTTGCTCGCGGCTACTGTGGAACGTCACACGCCGGAGGCAACCGGCAGCTCGGCATGGAGCGTTGAATTTCCCCGTTCCTCTGCGAATTTCCGGCCCATGCGACGCGCGATCTATCCCGGCAGCTTCGATCCCGTGACGAACGGTCATCTCGACGTGATCGAGCGGGCGCGGAAACTCTTCGACGAAGTGGTCGTCGCGATCGCGCACAACGACCAGAAGCAGCCGCTCTTCACCCTCGAGGAACGACTCGAGTTCCTCCGCCAGACGACCGGCGCGCTCGATGGCGTGATTGTGTTGCCGCTCGATGGATTGCTGGTGGAATTCGCGGTCGAGCAGGGCGCGCACGCGGTCGTGCGCGGGCTGCGCGCAGTCTCGGATTTCGAGTTTGAATTCCAGATGGCGCTGATGAATCGCAAACTTGAGGCGACCGTGGAGACAATCTTCCTCATGCCGAAAGAAGAGTACACTTACCTGAGCTCGCGGATCGTGAAGGAGATCGCGCGACTGGGAGGCGAGGTCGGCAGCTTCGTGCCCGCTTGCGTAGTGGAAGGTTTTGCGATGAAATTGAAGCCGAAGAGGCCACACGCTTGAAAATTCACCTGCGCCAGATCGGGGCCGAAGGGTTGCACCTCGAAGGCGAGGAAGATTGCCCGCTGCCGCAGCTCGCCCCTCCCGAGGCGCGCTGCGCGGGACCGCTCCGTTACGACCTCGATGCCGGCATTTCCGAAGGAGCGCTTTGGGTCAGCGGCGCCCTCGCCCAGCCGGTCGAGCTGCACTGTGTGCGTTGCCTGGAGGCGTTCCCGTTTGAGATCAAGGTGCCGGAGTTTGCCGTGCACACCGAGCTCGGCGGGCCGGAAGCGATCGACCTCACGCCCTTCATACGCGAAGACATCCTCCTCAATCTGCCGCCCTACCCGCACTGCGATCGCGAAGGCGGACGGATCTGCCCGGTGCCGGAAGTGTTGAAAAAAACCGACGCCCCCGGCGCGCTCGAAGCGCGGCCGCCGGATTGGAGTGCGCTCGACAAGTTGAAGATTCGCGACTCGTGAATCGTTTCCGCTGATCAGGATCCGCGATTCTCGAATCTCTCGTTGTTTTTTTCCAATTCCCTGCTTTCGTTCACCGCTCGTATGGGAGTCCCAAAACGCAAAGTTTCAAAAATGCGCCTGCGCACGCGCAAGGCATCGCATCGCTGGCGGGCGCCGCAGCTCAACAAATGCACGCAATGCGGCAGCACCGTGGCCTCGCATACCGCCTGCTCGTCCTGCGGCTACTACAAGGGCCGCCAGGTCCTGACGGTCGACGCTGGTTAAGCCCCGTTTTTGCGGCGCAAAGGCCGCTCCCACATTTCGATTTTTGGTTTTGCATTCGCGCGCTGAAAACCGCAGATTGACCGCTCAATGAGAATCGCTCTGGACGCGATGGGTGGCGATTTCGGTCCGCCAAATCTCGTGGGCGGCGCGGTCCTCGCTCTGCGCGAGTATCCCCAGATTGATAAACTTTTCCTCGTCGGCGACACGCCCCAGATCGAGGCCGAGCTAAACAAGCACAAGTGCAGTGATCGCCGGATCGAGATCGTACATTCCACTCAGGTTGTGGAAATGAGCGACGGCGCCGTCCAGTCTGTGCGGCGGAAAAAAGACTCTTCCGTCAGCCGCGCGGTCGAGCTTGTGAAAAAAGGCGACGCTGCCGCCATCGTCAGCGCCGGCCACACTGGCGCCGCCGTGGCCGCGACCACGATCAAGTTGCGCACCCTGCCGGGGATCGATCGTCCCGGAATCGCCGCCATCATTCCTTCCGAAACGAATATTTTTGTCCTCATCGACGCCGGCGCCAACAGCGACGCGCGGCCCGAGCACCTGGTGCAATACGGCATCATGGGCTCGGTTTATTCCCGCCACGTCCTTGGTTACAAGAATCCATCGATCGGTTTAATGTCGATCGGCGGCGAAGACGTGAAAGGGACCGACCTGACCAAGGAAGTCTTCAAGATGTTGAAACGCAGCCAGCTCAACTTCCGCGGCAACGTCGAAGGCCACGATCTCTTTGCCCACCCGGTCGAAGTCGTGGTCTGCGATGGCTTCGTCGGCAACGTCATTCTCAAAACGTGCGAATCAGTCGGGGGCGCGATTTTCAAATGGCTCAAGCACGAGCTGGTCAAAAGCAAAGTCCGCATGGCCGGAGCCTTTCTCGCGCAAAACGCTTTCCTGGCGATCAAGAAAAAGGTCAACTACGAGGAATACGGCGGTTCGCCGCTCCTCGGAGTCAACGGTATTTGCATCATTGCGCACGGGGCCAGCACTCCACTCGCGATCAAGAACGCCCTGCGCGTCGCGGCGGAGTCGATTGAACACGAGGTCAACCCGCACATCATCGAGGAAGTAAGTCGCTTTAATGAAACGCACGCCCCGCTCGAGCCCGCGGTCAGGTAAACCGCAGCGCACTGTTTCGATCGTCGGCACCGGCAGCTACGTGCCGGAACGTCGCCTGACCAACGCCGACCTCTCCAAGATCGTCGCGACGGACGACGAGTGGATCACCACGCGCACCGGAATCAAGGAGCGGCGCGTCGCGGCGGACGATGAATTCACCAGCGACATGGGCGCGAAAGCCGCTCTCTCGGCGATGGAGCAGGCCGGGATCAAGGGCGAAGAGATCGATCTCATCCTGGTCGCGACCGCCACGCCCGACATGGTTTTCCCGGCCACCGCCTGTTTCATTCAAACCAAGATCGGCGCCACCAAAGCGGCCTGCCTCGACATCTCGGCCGCCTGCGCCGGATTCCTGTTTGCGGTCGAGATCGCGCAGCAATTCATCACCTCCCACACCTACGACACCGTCCTCGTCATCGGGGCGGAAAAGCTCACCACCATCACCGACTGGACCGAACGCAACACCTGCGTCCTCTTCGGCGACGGCGCCGGCGCCGCCATCCTGCGCCATCGCGACGGCGGGAGCCACGGTGTCATCAGCACGCACATCGCGAGCGATGGCAACTTCGCCGATATCCTCTGGATGCCCGGCGGCGGATGCCGTCATCCGATTACAAAAGAGAACGCCGATGATCACCTGCAAACGATCAAAATGTCAGGCAAGGAGGTCTACAAACAGGCCGTTACCGCCATGGTCGATGCCGCCAAAAAGGTTCTCGAAAAAGCCGGCCTAACGATCGACGACATCGCCTGCGTCATCCCGCACCAGGCCAATATCCGCATCATCGAGGCGATCGCCGACCGGTTGAAAA
>JALYQE010000154.1 GCA_030855965.1 Verrucomicrobiota bacterium
CCGCGTGGCCACGATGTCGCGATCGCCGTCACCGTCCGCGTCGCCGGTGGCGAGCGCGACGGGACTGCCAGCGGCGGCGTTGAGCCCAGTGTTAAAAGAGAGCCAAGGGGCGGTGAAGGTGGGCGCCACCACCTTTGCACTGGCCTCGAATGAGGGCAGCGCAGCCAAGAGAGCGAGGAGGCTAATTGCCAATTTGGAGTAAAGATTCGGCGTGGTGATTGCCCCGCCCATCCGACGAAACTGACTGAAGAGAATTTTCACGACCCCCTCTTATTCCACTTTCGGCGTATTTTCAAATCTCGAAAGGTTACACACTTGTAACCTTTTTTAGGCCCGTGATCCCACCGGTATTCGCGAACCGGGGAGCGGATGACGCGGGAGAGGAAAGTGCGTGCCTTTTACGGCGTGATCATCGCTTTCCACGGCGGTAGGAATCACGCGGATGAGCGCCGGATGGCCCCCTTTGGGCGGTGAGAGAATATGGGTCAGCAGAAGGTCAGGAGAGGAGAAGGGTCAGGAGAATATTTCTTTCGTTGGGAGCCGACTTGGCGGCAGAAGGCCATCCGATGAAACGGAAGTGCAATGATAACGCTGAGCGGCGAAATCGGCGAGGCAGCCGCAACTCCCTCCCACGCGAGGGAACGAGCCCTCTGTATCCGACGGCGGTCGAAGCCAATCCTCTCACTCTGCCCGGCCCGCGGGCCAGGCGTCTCATCCTGGCCGCGCTCCGCGTCTGGGAGTTAAAAAACGGGATTCAACGTTAGGCGAAGACTAGCGGCTCAATTCCAGCATGCGCTGAATGGGAAGCTCGGCCCGCTGCCGGAGAGGCTCGGGGAGAATGATCTCGGGCTGGAGATTGAGGAGGGCGTCGTAAGCCTTTTGCAGCGTGTTCATTTTCATGAACCGGCACTCGGCGCAGGCGCAACGATCGGTCGGGCCCGGGATGAAGGTCTTGCCGGGAATTTCTTTTTTCAGCCGGTGCAACATGCCGGCCTCGGTGACGACGATGATCTCCTGGGCGGGCGATTCCTTGCAGTAGGTGACCATTTTTTCCGTGGAACAGACCTCATCGGCGAGGAGGCGGACGGCGTAGGGACACTCGGGATGGGCAACGACCGGCGCGCCCGGATACTCGGCGTGGATGGCGCCGATGCTGCGGGCGGTGAATTCGATGTGGACGTAACAGTTGCCCTGCCACAGATCCATCGGCCGGCCGGTGCGCTCGACCACCCAGGCGCCGAGGTTTTGGTCGGGGACGAAGAGAATATTGCGATCGGCGGGCGCGGCCCGAACGATTTTCTCGGCGTTGCCGCTGGTGCAGATGACGTCGGAGAGTGCTTTCACGCCCGCGCTACAATTGATGTAGGCGATGACGTAGTAGTTCTTGTCGGCGTGCCGGGTGAGGAATTGCGCGAGCTTTTCCGGCGGGCAGGATTCGGAAAGGGAGCAGCCGGCGTCGAGATCGGGAAGGATGACTTTCTTGGTGGGGTTAAGGATTTTCGCGGTCTCGGCCATGAAATGGACGCCGCAAAAAAGGATGACCTCGGCATCGGTCCTGGCGGCCTCGAAACTCAGGCCTAACGAGTCGCCGACGAAATCGGCCACGTCCTGGATTTCCGCAATCTGGTAGTTGTGGGCGAGGATGACGGCGTTACGCTCCCGCTTGAGCGCCTTGATTTCCTGAGCGAGATCGAGGCCGAAATTTACACCCACGCTTACCATCGGCTAATATCCGCTCTTCCCATGAGTTTACAATCCAACGACAGGCGGTATCGGCTCGGCTTCATCGGCGGCGGCAAGCTGGCGGGGTCGGTCATGCGCGGGCTGGTGCGGGCGAAGTTTTGCGCGCCGGGCGAGATCCTGGCGGGCGAGCCTAACGACGCCGCGCGGGCGGCGCTGGGGGCGGAGGTGGGGATTGCGGTAACCGCAGCGAACGCTGAGATCGCGGAGGCGGAGGTGATCTTGATCGGGGTGAAGCCGGGGGTGGTGTTGCAGGTGATCGAGCAACTGGGCGCAGCACTCGAGGGGAAGCTTGTTATTTCGCTCGCGGCCGGGATCCGGGTGGCGAGCATGGAGGAGAAATCGAAAGCGCGTTTTATGCGGGCGATGACGAATACGCCGGCGGCAGTGTGCCAGGCGGCGACGGCGCTGGCCCGAGGGGCGCGGACGACGGACGAAGACCTGGCACGAGCGCGGAAGATTTTCTCCGCGATCGGGTTCGTCGCGGAAGTGGAGGAGGAGCAGATCGATGCCGTGACTGCGCTGGCGGGGAGCGGGCCGGCCTTTGTCTACACTGTGATCGAGGCGCTGGCGGCGGGCGGGACGGAGTGCGGCTTGCCGGCCGAGACGTCGTTAGGCCTGGCCACGCAGACAGTGCGGGGCGCGGCGCAGCTCGCGCTCGAGAGCAAACTTTCGCCGGAGGAATTGCGCCGGATGGTCATCACGCCCGGCGGGACGACGGCGGCCGGCCTGGCCGAAATGGACAAACACAAAACGGCGGCGGGCCTGGCGGCGGCGGTGGCGGCGGCGGCCGCGCGCGGTCGCGAGATGGGGCTGTAGCCGGGATCGGTGATCGCGGCGAAGAGGATTATTTTCCGCCCTAACGACGCGGTGGCCCGCGTTTCGCAGAGCGAAACGTCTACAGGCCGGGCGCGGGACTGGTGTCGTAAACTTCCACCAGCCCAACCCCGGTCACGCCGCCGACGCCCTGCACGATGGCGGTGTAAGCGCCGGGAGCGAGAGTCGCGAGCAGGGCCGACTCCTTGGCGTTAGTCGGCGCGAGGTTCTGGTTGGTGATGGCTTGCGCGTCCGCACCCTGCTCCCAGTCGTTATTCGTTTGCAGCAAAGCGCCGTTGCTGTCGCGCAGCTCGAGCGTCGGATCGGAGAGGGGATTGGAAATCCCGGCCGCGCCTAACGACGGCCCGATCGCCCGCAGCACAACGGTTTTCGGGTCGGTGCCGCCGATAATGGTGCCGCCAATCAGGACATTGGTTCCGCCGAGGACCTGGGCGCGCGTGGAAATATTTCCGGCGCGTCCGCCGGTCGTGCTCAGGTCGTAGAGTTCAAAAAGTCCGACACCGGGCTGGGGCGGCTGCTGCGCGTTGGTGAAGCTCTCCACCACGGCAGTGTAGGCGCCGGGTTGGAGGGTGAGATAGACGGCGGGTTCGCGGCTGTTGGGCGGGTCGAGATGAAAGCTGGCGATCGTCTCGGCGTCCGCACTCGTGAACCAGTCGTCGTTGCTCGCGACCTCTCGCTGGTTCGCATCGTAAACGGTGATCACCGGATCATCCAGAAGGCCGATAATGGGAATGGCGGCGAGCGAAGGACCGATCCCGCGCAGGATGACGGTGGCCGGTTCTGTCCCTTGCACGATGAAGCCGCCGACCATGATATTTTCGCCTGTGTTCACGAAGCCGCGGGTGGAAAGATTCTTCAGGACCGGTGCATCCGGACTGAAGAGGTAGGGGGGACCGTTGCCGTAAATCGCCTGGGCGCCCGCGATATCGTCAGCGGTCACCGTATCGATGATGCTGACGCGGGAATTCATGATCGCCGCGACCATTTGCCCGTCCTCATCGGGATGGTTAAGGCCGAGAGTGTGACCGAATTCATGAATGGCGACGCGACGGAAATCGAGCGCGGCCGCCATCAGTCCTCCGCGGTAGGAATCCCAGGTATAGGCGGTGTTGAAGATGATGTCGGATTCTTCAAAAATGTCGTTGCGAAAACTGAGGAGGGTGACGGCCAAAGCGCTGGAGCCGAAAGACTCGCCAAAGATGTCGGCTGCAAAAAAAAGGGAGTTCTCGTCATCGCCCGATTCCGGGACGACGGGGGAGAAAAGGATGGCCGAGAACTGCATGTGCGCGAGGTAGGGGTTCCAGATGTTGAGGGCGTTGAGGGCCGACTGATTGAAGGAAGAACTGCCGTCGGAGAGCGTTTTCGCCGCGCCGAGCGAGAGCTGCATCACGACCGTCCGGTTAAGCGTCCAGGCCTCCCCTTCCAGGGTGTAACCGGAAAGGGATTGAGTCCCGAGACAAGCGAAAGCGAGGAGAAGGGCTTTGGATTTAGACATGAGGAGAGCGTGCTACTATGCACGGAAAAGACGGAAGTTCCACTGCGGGCGACAAACTAACGGCAGGGGATGTGCCCTGCTGGCATCGTTAGGCTTTCTGCGGCAACCGCGCGGGGACGCCGTTGGTTTTGGCATCCGGGAATTTCAAGGTGACGGTGGTCCCTTCGTTGAGCTCGCTTTGCACGGAGACGTCGCCATCGTGTACCTGCATGATCGATTTCACGATCGCCAGGCCGAGGCCAGTTCCCTGGGAATTGCGCTGCGCGTCGCCCCGGAAGAAGCGATTGAAAACACGCGGCACATGTTCCGAAGAAATGCCGCAGCCCGTGTCGGCGACCGATACTTCGCTCCCGCCATTCCGGTGATCGAGCGCGACGGTGACGCTTCCTCCCGCCGGCGTAAAGCGGAGCGCGTTAGTGATGAGATTGATCAAGGCCCGGCGGAACAGCCCCGGATGGGCGTAGACTTTGCCGTCGCCGCGGCATTGGATCTCCACGCCCTGTTCTTGCGACACCGCCTCGTAGAACTCGCGAATTTCCTCAATCGCCGAGCGGGCATCGAAATAATTGCGATTGAATGAGCCGCTCGTTTCCGCCCGCGCCAGGAAGAGCAGGTTGTCAATCATGGCGGAGAGGCGTTGAAACTCCTCCAGGCTCGACTCGATTACTTCGCGATATTCCTCGGAGTTACGGGGGTTGGTCAAAGCCCCTTCCGCTTCGCCGCGCAGGATGGCGATCGGGGTGCGCAACTCGTGCGCGAGATCGGCGGAAAATTGCGACAGCCGAGTAAACGAATCTTCGAGGCGGGCCAGCATCTTGTTGAAGCCGATGGCGAGCGGCTGGATTTCATCGGGCCAGCCGGCGATGGGGACGCGTTCGTCCAGATGGGTGGCGCCAACGCGTTCCACCGCCTCGGCCAGGTGCTTGAGCGGGCGCAGACCGCGCCGGGTCACGAGCGAAGCAATGCCGGCACAGGTCAAGACAGCACAACCGAGCATGCCGGTGAGCAACGCCGCGTAATGCGCGGTAAACCTCTCGTCGTGCGTCCGATCCTGCGCCAGTTGCAGCGTCAGGCGTTCGTTCCCGACTTCGGAGACAGCCGTGACAAGGGCGAAGAATTTGCCGGTTTGAGTTCGGTAGTTCAGCGTCGTCGGCCGTTCTCCTCTCACGGAAATAGCCGTAGGGAACACCTCGCTCGGAAGTGTCACGCTCATCTTCGGGCTCTCCGCGACGACATGGCCGGCAGCGTCCATCACCCGCACCGCGTAAGTCTTGTCGGCCGCCCGGATGATCTTTAGTGCGCGATTGAGTGATTCGGGCCCTGAATCGGCGGCAATATCCGCGCGGATTGCCGCCAGCTTTTCGGTGAGATAGCGATCGTTATCATGCACGCCATGCTGCACCACCGTCCAATAGGCCGCCCCCATCGCGAGGACGAGGAGGAGCGCCGCCGCGACCGTGAAAAGAAGCACCAGCTGGAGCGCAATCGACCAAGAGCGCGGGCGGGGCTGCAGGGAAGGAGAGTCAGCCGCAGACTTATTCAGTTCGGAGGACATACCCTACGCCGCGGATGGTATGGATCATTTTCGTCTCGAACGGGTCATCCACCTTGGCCCGCAACCGTCGCATCATTACGTCGACCACGTTGGTGCCGGTGTCGAAGTTAATATCCCAGACCTGTTCCACGATCTCCGTCCGCGAGACGATGTCGCCCGCCGAAGAAGCGAGGAACAGGAGCAGCGAAAATTCTTTCGGAGTCAGGTTCAGGGTGGTTTTGCCGCGGGTGACTTTGTGGCGGCGCGGATCGATCTCCAGGTCGCCCACGGTGATTGTCTCCTCGCGCCGTTCCGGCGAACGCCGCAGAAGCGAACGCACGCGGGCGAGCAGCTCTGAAAAATGGAAGGGCTTGATCAGGTAATCGTCGGCACCAAGGTCAAAGCCTTTGACGCGATCGGGAACACTGTCGCGCGCGGTCAGGAACAGCACCGGCGTGTGAATCTCGGCTTTTCGAAGCTCGGCGAGGAGCGACCAGCCGTCCCGCTTCGGCAACGCCACGTCGAGAATGATCAAATCCATTTTGCGGGCGAGCGCGTATTCCAGTCCCTGCTCGCCGTCTTTCGCCACGTCGACGACGAAGCCGTTCTCCGCCAGACCGCGCCGCAGAAAGGCGGCGATCTTCTCTTCATCTTCGACAATTAAAACGTGCATGATAAATGGTTTTCACCTCCGGCGACAACACCGTGCCGCGCTAAATGCGAGGTCCCCCGTGTTCGAGCGTCGTCGACGTTTGATTAACATAGCGGGAGAAGCTCCGGTGCCAAGATTGATAGAAGGAGCATGGGCCACCGCAATGCATCATGAACGCGAGATTACGATCTTGAAAGCATCATTTGAGCGACGGTTTCAGGCCGGTCGCTCGCCAACCCGTCTGCAGCGCGGCCGCTCCGCGGTTTTGGCCAGGGTCAACAGCGACTTTGCCAATTGGACAGCGCAGTGACCAAATAGAAGTTTCAGCGGAGTTAGCGACGCCACGTCCTACCCCCCCCGGGGCGAGTGTTCTCGCGGCCGCGCTACGCGGCGACAGAGCGCCGCTTCCGCTTGACCAGGTTAGCTGTCGAACGCGTTCCGTTCGTGCGCGCTCCCGGCGCCTTTTTCTTCACCGCGGC
>JALYQE010000157.1 GCA_030855965.1 Verrucomicrobiota bacterium
TGCTCCAATCGGGCACGACGATGCCGTAAACGCGCAGGCGGGCCACGCCGCCATCGGGAATGAGATTGAGGCGCAGGTGGGTGGCGGGCAGTTCGGCGGTGACGGCGAAGAGATTTTGCGAGCCGGGTTGGAGCGGCGATTTGGGCAGGAGCGGGGTCCAGGCGAGATCTTCGATGGCGTCCGGATCATGCGGAAATTCGGTCGTTAGGCAAAGTGCGTCGAGCGCGGCGAAGGGCGGGTGATTGCCGAGGAAATGGTTGGTATCGATGTCGAGCTGTTTGATGACGCCGCGAAGCCCCAGCTGCACCACACACCAGTCGTGCCCCGGGCTGCGTCGCCGGCGAGTCTCCCAGCCGTCCATCCATTTCCCGTGGTCGGTGTATTTGTCGGGAATGAAGATGCCGCGGCCGGGTTGGAGGAGATTCTCTTTCTCGGCGAAGAACTCGTCGTTGGCGATGAGCGCGCGGCCGCCGATGCGGGCGGAGGCGAGATCAACCAATCCAGCAGGAGTCGAAGAATCATTTGCGCTCATGCCGACAATTCAACTCCCGCGATAGGTGCTGTAGGCCCAGGGGCTAACGAGGAGCGGGACATGGTATTTGGCCGCGCCATCGACGATGCTGAAACGGACCGGCACTTGGTCGAGGAAAGCGCGTTCGCCGAAGTAATCGCCGACATGAAAGATGAGCTCGTAACTTCCCACCTGGCTCTCGTTAGGCGCAAGCAGGGGCTCATCCGTGCGCCCATCCGCATTGGTCACGATGCTTTTCACGAGCTGGCGCGGCTCGAGCGACCAGAGCTCGATTTTCATCCCGGCGGCGGGCCGGCCGTTGCGAGTATCGAGGACATGCGTCGTCAGGCTCATGCCACGCGGTCGCGCAGGCGCAGTTCCGCGATTTTGCAGATCTCGTCCAGCGCGGTTTCGATTTCCTGCGTCCGCGGGTTTTCCAGGCGGGTGGGGAAGGCGCTCATGATTGCTTCCTTCTTGTTCAGGCGGGCGCAGATGACGAAAGGAAAACCGAATTTCGTCCGATAGCGTTCGTTGAATTCGCGAAAGCGCGCGATTTCATCCCCCGAGAGATCGTTGAGCCCGGCGCTTTTTTGTTCGGCGCGGGATTCGTTAGTCAGGGTGGCGTTGCCGACGAGGTCGGGGTGGGCGCGAATAAGGGCGAGTTTTTCATCCTCGCTCGCGGCGTGCACCGTCTGGCAAAGGGCGGTCTGCAGGTGCGTGAGGTCGACGAAGGGTTGCGCTTTAAAGGTGCGGGCCGGCACCCAGGGCGAATGTTCAAAGACGGACCGCAGATGGAGGGTGAATTGCTCCAAATCGAGGGCGTTGAGCTCGTCCAGCTTTAGCATCGCGCTTTCGGACTAAATGATTTAGTCCTGTGGCGCAATGGCGAAACTGATCGAACAACGTTACGGAAAAGCGCGAGTCCGGGTGCTAAAAATCCTCCGCGAGGAGCCGGTCCACACCATCCGGGAGATCGAAGTCTCGGCCCTCCTGGCGGGCGATCTCGAGACCTCCTACACCGCCGGGGACAACTCCAAAGTGGTCCCGACCGACACGATTAAGAACACGGTCAACGTCCTGGCCAAGCAGCATCTGGCCGACGACCTGGAACGTTTCGCGGCCATCCTCGGCCAGCATTTCGTTAGGCGATATGAACAGGTGGCCGAAGCGACGATCGAAGTCACGGAGCGCGCCTGGGACCGGCTCGAAGTCGGCGGGAAGCCGCATCCGCATTCCTTCGCCGCCGGGAGCGAGGCCCGGCGTTTTGCGCGGGCGATCTGCCGGGCGGATTCGAGCGAACTGAGCGCGGGGATTCGCGACCTGGTGATCTTGAAATCAACCGGCTCTGGCTTTGAAGGCTATCCGAAATGCGAATACACCACGCTCCCGGAGACGGCCGATCGCATCCTCGCGACTTCCTTTCGCGCGACCTGGCATTTCGCGGAGGTGCCGCCCAGTTATCGTGCGTCCGACGACGCCATCCTGTCTGCGATGCTAAAGGTTTTTGCGGAGAACTTCAGTCCTTCGGCGCAGACGACCGTGTTTCAGATGGGCGAAGCCGCGCTTGAAACGTGCAGCGAGATTTCAAGAATCGATCTCGCCATGCCTAACAAACATTGCCTCCTCCTCAACCTCGCTCCCTTTGGGCTGGAGAATAAGAATGAGGTCTTCGTGCCGACGGAAGAGCCCCATGGCTCAATCGAGGCGAGCCTGGCGCGCGAGCAATGATGACCGACGCGCTTCTCGAGGAGCTGCTGGCAGCGCGGCAGGCGCGGAAACCGTGCGCGCTCGTCACCGTCGCCGCGACCAAGGGCTCGGTCCCGCGCGAAGCCGGGGCCAAGATGCTCGTCTATCTCGATGGCCTAACGAGCGGGACGATCGGCGGCGGCAAATTTGAGGCGCTCGCGATCGCGGATGCGTTCCTCTGCCTGCGGGAGAAGCGATCATTGCTCAAGACCTTCCCTCTGCGCGAGGACGAGCCCGATTCCTTCGGGGCGATCTGCGGTGGGGAAGCGACGATCCTGATCGAGCCGCAGATGATGCGGGAAGCGCTTTTTGTCGTAGGCGCCGGTCACTGTGCACAAGCGATTGTGCGCCTCGCGGTCGAGTGCGGGCTTTTCGTTCAGGTGATCGAAGATCGAACGGAATTGCTCGAGACGCTCCCCGCCGGGGTGTTGCGGGAGTCGGCTGCGAGCGCGGCGGAGTTCATCGCGACCCGGGAGTGGCAACCGGACGAGGCAATCGTGATCGTGAGCCGCAATCACGAGCTTGACCGCGACGCGCTCGCCAGCGCGCTGCGAAGCCCTGGCGCCGGCTATATCGGGATGATCGGCAGCACTCGCAAAGTGCGACACGTGTTCGAACAGCTTCGCGCACAGGGTGTAACGGGCGAAGCCTTGGCCATGGTCCATGCCCCCATCGGGCTTGACATCGGGGCAGATTCGCCATCCGAGATCGCGGTGAGCGTTTTGGCGGAAGTTCTCGCGATTTTGCGAAAAAGGCGTCCTGAAAGCCTGCGCGCACGAATGACATAGACGAGAGAGGGGATGCGGTGTCGAGATGGGGGAATAAAACGCCCGCTGTCAGCATTTTAACCCGGAAAACCAAAACGATTTCCGGTCTGGCAAAAAATCATGCTCGACAGAGGAAAAGAAATGAACAACAAGGATTCGGACACTGTCTCAATTCAGATATTTAACCTTGTTAAGTAGTTGCGCTAATGCTACAACACG
>JALYQE010000177.1 GCA_030855965.1 Verrucomicrobiota bacterium
GCCTTACTGGCCGCAGCGGATCCCGCCTAACGACGGCGGAATCGCCCTTGGGCAGGTCTGGGCGGCCACGAGTTCCATCGGGGAGGTGACATGAATCTCGTTTACGGCGAAATCCTCGAGGTTTTGACCGAGGACGGACTGCCGGTAGGTAGAATCAGGGTCCATGGAGCGACCAAAAAAATTCCAATAGGACTCCTGACGGACGCAGCCCAAGGTGATACAGTTTTGATCTGCGATGGAGTAGCGATCAGCAAGGTCGATCCAAACCGCGAAAGGGAGGAATAACATGTGCCTGGCAATTCCCGGAAAGCTCACTGAAATCAGTACCGACGCCAACGGCGTACGCATGGGCAAGGCCAACTTCGGCGGGATCGTGAAACAGGTCTGCCTCGAGTACACCCCAGAGGTCGAGATGGGCGACTACGTCCTGGTCCACGTCGGTTTTGCTTTGAGCAAAGTCGATGAGGCCGAAGCGGCTCGCACCTACAAGGCGCTCGAGCAAATGCAGCAACTGGGCGAACTGGAAACGCCGGATGTGCCCGATGTGGAGGATCCGCCCCCCGAGTCCGTTTCCCAAGCCGCATGAAATATCTCGACGAATATCGCGATGAGGCTCTCGCTGCGGGAATCGTGGCGGAAATTCGCCGCATCGTCACCAAACCCTGGGTCCTGATGGAAGTCTGCGGCGGGCAGACACACTCGATCGTGAAATACGGCATCGATCGTCTTCTGCCGAAAGAGATCGAGCTCGTGCACGGCCCCGGTTGCCCGGTTTGCGTTACCTCGCTCGAAATGATCGACAAGGCGCTGGCGATCGCGCAGCGGCCGGACGTCATCTTCTGTTCCTTCGGCGACATGTTGCGCGTGCCCGGATCGGATTGTGATCTGCTGATCTTGAAATCGCGCGGGGCCGATGTGCGCGTGGTTTATTCGCCGATCGATTGCCTGAAAATCGCGCGCGCTAATCCCGAGAAGAAAGTCGTCTTCTTCGCCATCGGTTTTGAGACGACGGCGCCGGCTAACGCCATGTCCGTCTTTCAGGCGCACCAGCAGGGGTTGAAGAATTTTTCCATCCTCGTCTCGCACGTGCTCGTGCCGCCTTCGATCGCGTCCATTCTCCAGTCACCGCTCAATCGCGTGCAGGGTTTTCTCGGGCCGGGACACGTCTGCGTCGTGATGGGTTATCGCGAATACGAACCCCTGGCCGCGCGCTACAAGGTTCCGATCGTTATTACCGGTTTCGAGCCGATCGATATTTTGCAGGGGACACTCATGACCGTTCGCCAACTCGAAGCCGGGAAGGCGGAGGTGGAGAACCAATATCCGCGCGTCGTGAGCCGCGAGGGGAACAAGGTCGCGCAGGACCTGATCTACAAGGTCTTCGAAGTCGGCGATCGTAAATGGCGCGGCGTCGGCATGATTCCGAAGAGCGGTTACAAACTGCGTTATGAATATCGCGAGCACGATGCCGATCGCATATTCGACGTGCAAGAGATCGACACGAAAGAGCCGGAGATTTGCATTAGCGGGCTCGTTCTGCGCGGAGTGAAGAAGCCCCATGATTGTCCGGCCTTCGGCACTCTCTGCACGCCAGAGAAGCCGCTGGGCGCGACCATGGTCTCGGCCGAAGGCGCTTGCGCGGCGTATTACGCTTACGGGCGCCATCTGCAAAAACCGGCGAGGGCGGAGTCGCCCGAGCTTGTGCCCTACCAAGAGCCGGTGCTCACCGAATCGAAGTAGTCTCATGAGCGTGACGATCGAGACGGCGACGGACCGGATGACGGAACCGTTCCGCGAAAAAGTTCTGCGCAAATGCGCCGAGAGCATGGAAACGAAGGAAAAGTTCTTCGCCACCTATGCCGACTCGTTTGACGAGATGTCGCGCGCGCTGGCGGAACGTTTTCAAAAAGGCGGCCGGCTCTTTGTCATGGGCAATGGTGGCAGTCTCTGCGACGCACTCCATATCGCGGTCGAGTTCAATCACCCGATCATCGAGAAGCGGATCGCGTTTCCTGCCGTCCCGCTCATGACCGATATCGCGACCATGACCGCGATCAGCAACGACATCGATTTCACCCGGGTTTACGTCAATCAACTCCGGCTCCAGGCCACGGAGAACGACGTCGCGATGGTTTTCAGCAGCAGCGGCAAGTCGCCTAACCTGATCTACGCGCTCGAGGAAGCGCGCGCGAAGAAGATGCTCAGCATTGCCTTTTCTGGCAAAGACGGCGGCCGCTTTCCCGAAGTGTCGGATTACTGTTACATCGTGCCTTCCTTTAGCATTCATCGCATCCAGGAAGCGCATGCCACCGCGGTGCATATCATTTGGGATTTGGTGCACATCGCGTTAGGGGCAGAGGATGTCACCTAGCGAAACTTCCGCGGCCAGCACTTCTGATCAGCCCGCCGCGGATGGAAGTCTGCTCACGGCGAGCTGTCCGATCCCGATCACGGATTACAAGGAAATCGTGCTCGCGCACGGCAGTGGTGGGAAACTGAGTCACCGACTGATTTCTAAGATCATCGTGCCGCAGTTCACGAACGAGCTGCTCGCGCCGATGCACGACGGCGCTATTTTTTCGTTAGGCAACGAGCGGCTCGCCTTCAGCACCGACTCGTATGTGGTCAGCCCGATCTTTTTTCCGGGCGGCGACATCGGCAGAATGGCAGTGCACGGCACGGTCAACGACCTTTCCATGTGCGGCGCCAAGCCGCTCTATCTCTCCGTCGGCTTCATCCTCGAGGAGGGACTTCCGATGGAAGATTTTTGGCGGATCGTGCAATCGATGCGCGCCGCGGCCGACGAAGCCGGCGTGCAACTCGTCACCGGCGACACCAAGGTGGTCGACCGCGGCAAGGCCGATAAGATTTTTATTAACACCGCGGGTATCGGGGTTGTCCCAAAGGGCGTCGATATCCAGCCAACGCGCGCCCAGGTCGGGGATAAGATCATCATTAGTGGTCAGATCGCGGTCCACGGCATCGCGATCATGTCAGTGCGGGAAGGATTGGAATTTGAAACCGAGATCGCGAGCGATACCGCGTCTCTCAACGGCCTCGTGCAGGACATCTTGAAAGCCTGCAGCGACGTCCACGTTCTGCGTGATCCGACTCGCGGCGGCGTGACCAGCGTCATGACCGAGATCGCGCAATCGGCTAACGTCGGCATCCTCCTGCAGGAAGCGGCGGTCCCGATCAGCGAGGAAGTGAAAGGCGCCTGCGAAATTCTCGGGCTCGATCCGTTGTATGTTGCCAATGAAGGCAAGCTGGTCGCCGTCGTTCCCTCCGGAGAAGCGGGAGCGGCTCTTGCGGCGATGCGGAATCATCCGTTAGGCAAAAAAGCCGCCGTCATCGGCGAGGTGGTGAGCGATCACCCCGGCTTTGTCACGATGAAGACGCGGGTCGGCGGCACGCGCGTCGTCGACATGCTGACGGGCGAGCAGTTGCCGCGCATTTGTTAGGCGACTCCGCACAGGAGCGGCGGGCCTGGCGGGTGTATGTTGCGAGGCGATGAGACGCGTCTTTGGGCTGGAAACGGAGTACGGGATCACGGTCGACGGAGCAGAATCGGTCGACGTGGTGGCGGAGTCGATCGAACTGGTGCGCGGCTACACGGAGCACGGCGCGCACATGAAGTGGGATTACGACTTGGAAGATCCGCATCGCGACGCCCGCGGGTTTCGGGCCGCGGAACTTCTCCAGGACACAGATGAGTCGGCCTATTTCGAAATCGATCGCAACCGGCCGCTCAGCTTCGAGGAGATCAAAAGCGATCTCGTCCTGAGCAATGGCGCGCGTTTTTACAACGACCATGCTCATCCCGAATACTCCACCCCGGAATGCACCACGCTCCGCGACCTGATTGCGCAGGACAAGGCAGGCGAACGCATCCTGGCGGAATGCGCCCGCCGCCGAAACCTGAAATTGCCTAACGAACAAGCGATCCGCCTCTATAAGAACAACACCGATTTCTCCGGCCACAGTTACGGTTGCCACGACAATTATCTGATGCGTCGCGATGTGACCTGGGATCGGATCGTGGCCGGCGTGCTCCCGTTTCTCGTCACCCGCCAGATTTTCGCCGGGGCCGGCAAAATGGGGATCGAAGCCGAGAGCGCGGCCGGACAACCCGGAACTTATCAGATTTCGCAACGCTCGGATTTTTTTGCCGTGCTCGTGAGTATCGACACGATGAACCGGCGCCCGCTCGTGAATACCCGCGATGAACCGCATGCCGACGCCAGTCAGTATCGGCGTTTCCACGTCATTCTGGGCGACGCCAACATGAGTGAGTGGGCGGGGGCGTTGAAGATTGGAACGACAGCCATCGTCTTGGACTTAATCGAGCGCGGGCTCGCTCCCCAGCTCGAAATCGCCCAGCCGGTCGATGCTACAAAATCGATCAGTCGCGATCAAACTTATGACTGGATCATAGAGTTAACCGACGGTCGCAAAATCTCCGCGATCGATGTGCAACGAATCTACCTGGCAGCGGCTGTGAAAGCCGCGGCGGAGGAGCCGGATGCAGAAGTGACCTGGCTTCTCCGGGAATGGGAAACCGTCCTGAACGACCTGGAGCGCGACATCATGCTATGTCGCGACCGCATCGATTGGGTGGCGAAAAAGGAATTGCTCGAGGCGCTACGCGCCGAGGAGCAGTTATCGTGGACCGATCCCTGGCTGCAATCGATCGACCTGGAATACCACAACATCGAGCCGGACTCGGGTCTCTTCTACGAGCTGCTCCGGCAAGGCACGATGCGACAGTTTGTGACCGAAGCCGAGATCAAGCGTGCCATCTTCTCCCCGCCGGAGGATACGCGTGCCTATTTCCGGGGGCGCGCGGTGGCGAGATTCAATGACCAGATCAAATCCATCCAGTGGGATGAGATTGTCTTTGCCAACGGAGTCAGCCCGCAGCGAGTACACATGGGGGAGCCAAATGATAATCCGCGGCTCGCAGCACTGAACAAAGCAGCGCGCGAGGCCGCGGATTATCGGGAGTTTATTCGCCTAGTCGCCGCGCTCTAAGGCGGGGCGAATTGCGACCAAGCCTGGCTAAGACTAGCCCTGGCCTTTGCGCCGGGCGGCCCAGCGGGCCTTCATCATCTGCGAAAGTTTTTTGCGGCCGGCAGCGCTAATGCCCTTCTTCTTGCCGCCCGATTTTTTGCTTTTCGCGGCCTTCGTAGGCGAAGCCGAGCTACCACCACCGGCGTTAGCCTTGGCCCGGGCCCAGCGAGCCCGCGCCGCGGCGGCGATGCGTTCGCGTCCCGCAGCGGAGAGCCCACCGCGGCGTTTCCGCGTCTTGCGACCTTTGCTGGCCGGGGCAGATGGGGTAGAGCTAGGAGCGCTGCTCGGTGCGCTTGAGCCGCCCAAGAGGCTTCTGAGTCGACTTTGCAGTTGGTCGATTTGTCTCCTGACCGCCACTGCTTCTTCCAGTTGTTTAACAGATACGTCCATGCGCAGTTATAAGCCAGCGAGGGGATAGAGCAAGTAATGTTTTCTCTAACCCTGGGGAAGAATGAGTAGTTCCACACCCTCAACCCGGGCGCGAGGGCACGACCTAACTAAGGGAAAGAGAAAGCCGTCGCGCTATGCCCAGGTAATGAGCCGCAATTCGTGCGCCTGGAGAAGATGAGGATAAGTGGGAATCACCCGTACGTTGAAGCCGTAGGTGCCGCTTTCCGAAGTGGGGATGGCGCCCTCAAAAAGGTAATCGCCGTTATCCCCCACCTTGCGTCCTTCCGTCAAAATCGTCACGGCAGGATTGCGAACGGCATCGTTTTCCGCTTCTCCATGGTAAGCTTCGACTCGCACGTGTTTCGGATTGACCGCGCCGAGATGGATGCGCGCCGAGAATTGGAGCGAGTCGCCGACATGAATGTTCTGCCGATCCTTGTTCCCGATCTGGATGTCGCTGATGCACACCTGCGGCCAGTCTTTTCTCATCTGCGACTTCCATTGGCTTAACTCGGTCGCGGCACGCCAGCCGTCACGGGCAAACTCCTGGTGGGCCTTGGCCGCCGGCAGGTAAAGGCGTTCGGTGTATTCCTCGACCATCCGGTGAGTGTTGAAGACCGGAGTGACGCTGCGGATCGACTCACGCATGAGTTGCAGCCAGGCGAGCGGGAGTCTTCCGTCCGGCTTGGCGTAATAGAGCGGGATGATCTGGTTCTCGAGTAGCTGGTAAAGGCTGGCGGCGTCGACTTCGTTTTGGAATTCACCGTCCCCGTCCTCGATTTCGGCTCCGATCGCCCAGCCGTTCTTGCCGTTGAAACCTTCGCACCACCAGCCATCGAGAACACTGAGGTTGAGGCCGCCGTTAGGCGGCAGTTTCATCCCGCTGGTCCCACTCGCCTCAAGCGGCCGCAGCGGATTATTCAGCCAGAGATCGACTCCCTGAACCAATCGGCGGGCAATGTAAGTGTCATAATCTTCAACAAACACGATCCGGTTATGGAAGCCGGTTTCGCGGGTCATTTTGTAGACCTGTTGGATGAGTTTCTTGCCGCCTTCGTCCCGGGGATGTGATTTGCCGGCGAAGACAAACTGCACCGGCCGGGCCAGATCATTTAGCATCCGGAGCAACCGGTCGGGGTCGCTGAATAGTAGAGCACCGCGCTTGTAGGTCGCGAAGCGACGGGCAAAGCCAATGGTCAGAATCTCCGGATCGAGGATGGCATTAACGAAACGAATCGCCTCGGGTGACTCGCCGATGCGCGTCCGCCGCGTGCGCACACGGTCGCGCACAAAGTGCACCAGGCGGAGCTTTAGCTTCTGGTGTGTTTCCCAGAGCTCGGCATCCGGAATTTCGATTACGCCCCGCCAGAAATCCGGCTTGGTGAGGTTGTCCTCCCACGGTCCGAGATACTTGGTGTAGAGCGCGGAGAACTCCGGCGCCATCCAGGTCTTGGTATGAATGCCGTTGGTGATACTGGTGATCGGCACTTCATGGGTCGGCACTCCCGCCCAGACATCCTGCCAAAGCGACTGACTCACCTCGCCGTGGAGTTTGCTGACGCCGTTGGCGTGCCGGCTCATGCGCAGCGCCAGGATCGTCATGCTAAAGCTCGCCACCGGATCCGTCGTCGTCTGCCCAAAGCAAAAGAGTTCGTCGAACGGGATCCGAAGCTGGGAGGCAAAGTCGGTGAAATACCGCACCATCATTTCGCGCGGGAAAGAGTCATTCCCAGCCGGCACGGGAGTATGCGTGGTAAAGACATTCGCCGCGGCCACAACCTGGAGAGCGGAATAGAAGTCGAGGTTGTGCTGCGTGACATGCAGCCGGATGCGTTCGAGGGAGAGAAAGGCGGAGTGCCCCTCATTCATGTGAAAGACTTCCGCCTCGTGACCGAGCGCGCTCAGCGCTTTCACCCCGCCGATGCCGAGCACGATCTCCTGGCGCATCCGCATCTCGAGATCGCCACCGTATAACTCAGCCGTGATCAGACGGTCTTCCGCCCGGTTCTCGGCGATATCCGTGTCGAGGAGGTAAAGTTTGATCCGGCCAACGAGCAATTCCCAGATCTTGGCGAAGACTTCCCGCCCCAGGAGGTTGACGGAGACGAGCAGGATCTGGTCGTTCCGCATCACTTCGCGAATCGGCAGATGGTGAAAATTCTGGTTCAGGTTGATCGCTTCCTGCCAGCCTTCCTTGTTGATCTGTTGTTTGAAGTAGCCGTGACGATAGAGCAATCCGACCGCGATAAAATTCAGGTCAAGGTCGCTCGCCGATTTGCAGTGGTCCCCGGAAAGAATGCCGAGGCCGCCGGAGTAATTGGGGATCGACTCGTGAAAGCCGAACTCGGCGGAAAAATAAGCGACCGGTTTCTTGATCTCGCGGCCGGCACCCTTTTTACCGTAAGTGTCTTTGCGCCCGAGATACTTTTGATAGGTCTTGTAGACATCGGCGAGGTCGCGGAGAAACAGCTCGTCCTTCGCCACCTCTTCCAGCCGCGCCTGCCGCGAAAGCTGGAGCATGCGGAGCGGGTTGTGATTGGTCCGGTCCCAAAGCTTGGGATCGAGATGACGAAAGAGCCGGCGTGCGGACGGCTCCCAGGTCCACCAAAGATTAAAAACCATTTCGCGCAGCGGTTCGAGCTGCGACGGGAGATTAGGAATAACGTTATAGGTCTGGATGTTCGACATGGCGACAAAGACAGAGCGTGCCCCCAACAAAGAGGCGGCATTCTGGCAGCAAAATCATCAGCAGCAAGCGTTCCGTTTGGTAGATCTCTAGATCTTACGCTCGTTCCGGAGCTGGCACTGGGGGCCGTTGGCTTCGCTTGGTCGACAGGATAACTCCGATGGCCAATCCGCTGACGAACCCGCCGAGGTGGGCGGCGAGACTGACTTGCGGGCTCCAGAGATCGAAAGCCGTCTGGATCGCGACGATGGCGATGATGCTCTGAAGCTGCCGGCCGGCGAAGGGCGATTGGCGATGACGCAAGAGCAGGCCGGCCGAGACACCGATTACCCCCATGATGCTGCCGGAAGCGCCGACGAGCAGGCTGGATTTGGTTAAACCCAGCCACCAGAGAGTAACGACGCCCGCACCCGAGCCGAGGCCGCTGAGCAGATAGCAAAGTGTGAATTTTGTCGCGCCGATCGTTCGTTCCAGGGCCGGCCCCAGGAGGTAAAGGGCCAGCAGGTTGATCCCGATGTGGAGCGGTCCGTAATGCAAAAAAAGCGCGGTGAAAAGTCGCCAGTATTCGTGCCTGACGATCACGGCCGCAGGCTGGAGGCCTCCGAGATTTTGCAAAACGAGCGAACTCGTCGACCCGCCAGAGAGCAACTCGACACCGAACATCGCGGCATTCAGGAGAAGCAAACCCCAGACAGCCGGCGTCGCCGCCATCCGCCGCCGAGGCGCGGCCCGGCGCGCCTCGCTCCTGTCCGCCATGACGCGAGCAAGGAATCTTTCGCCCGTTTGCGAGAGCGGGTTGCCCGGCAAAAGATGGACGAGACGCCGCTCGATCGAGCGGCGCAGCAGCGCATCGTGCGTCTGGAGGCGTAATCGCTCGAGGCTTTCACGGGCGGCCTCGTTTCGTCTCTCGGCCCACTCCGCGGTCGCGAGCCAGAATTGCCTTTCCTCCGGCGGCGCACGGCGGAGATCTTCCTCGAAGAGCCGGGCGAGAGCGCTCGTCTTTCCGCAAAAGGCGAGGACGAGAGCGAGATTCCAAAGCCACGGCAAGTCGATCGTTAGGCGCGGCTCGCGCGCGTCGGCCCGCGAGGCGAGGAGGAGGAGGAGATCGTCCAGCGCGCCGGTTTCGCCGAGAGCGCGAAAGTAAAGCGCGAGGACGGCGGGATTTGCCGTCGCCGAAAGATCGCGCCGGCACCATTGCACGAGGCCGGGCCAGTTTTCGGTTAGGGCAAAAGTGAGCGCGGCCCCGAACCGGCCCGCGGGCGTGGCGGCCTCTCGTTCGATCGCGAGTTGATCGAGCGCGCGATCCAGCCGTCCGGCCCGCGCCTCTTCGAGAATGCGCAGCAGAACCGGCTGGTAAGGCGAATCCTTCCAGGGATGGAGCAATTGCCTAACGACTGCGAGGCGCCGCGCCTCAGCAAACCGCCGGCCGAGATAGAGCTCTTCGATTTTCCGGTCCGCCAGCGATGGGATGAGAAGCAGGAAGCACCAGAGCATTCCCGCGCTGTAACCAGCGATCGTCGGCACCAGGAACCAGGCCACGACGCAGCCCGCGAGCACGATGAGGGCGGCACTGCGCCAGCCGTGATTTCGCGGGTTGCGCAGGCGCGCGATGCGCACCAGCACTATCAAGGGCGAGACGACCGCGATGAAGAGCAGGATGTGGTTGAGGTCGATCAAGGTTTAGCGCGATGGTTCCTATGAGACTTTTCGCTCCCGTGCGACCTATATGTTCTATGCGACTACTCATCACAAACTACCTCGACGTTATTTCTTCGTGGTGCCATTGGGCCATCCCGGCCTGGCAGGAATTGCGCGCCCGTTACGGCGACCGGGTCGACTTTCGATGGAAGATCGCGCTCATGGATAAAACCGGTCTTCCGCCAACCCGTGAACACACGGAATGGTATTACCGGCGCAGCGGCATGCTGATGCGTTCGCCGGTGCAGCTAAACGCAAGCTGGGTGGAACGCGGGCGAGCGGAATATCCGGAACCGAATTGCGTGGCGGAGGCCGCGCGTTCGTTAGGCGTGGAAGACGACCGCGCCTGGATCGCCCTGAGCCACGCCGAGCTGCGCGAGGGGAAAACAATTGCCGATTGGGAAATCGCGGGGCAGATCGTGGCGGAAGCGACCGGCCTCGAACGCGGGCCGTTGCTGGAGCGCGCGCAATCTCCCGCGATCGAAGCCCGCATTCGCGCCAGCACGGCGGAGTTTCACGCCATGCAGGTAACGCAGCGGCCGACTTTCGTGATCGATACGCCGATCGGCGATCGTGCGGTTTTCTCGGGCTTTGCGAAAGCGGCGCCGCTCACCGCGACGATCGACGCCATGCTTGACGACATCGTCGGCTACGAGGCGCACGCCGCGCAATATGGCGGCCCGCCGGCGTGATCCCGGGGAGCAAAAACACCTTGCGACTTTTCCGTTGTCGGATACAACTTCCCCTCGGCCCGGGCGATGCCGCGGACCGGTCGACGCGCTCCCTCGCAGGCGCGGAGATTTCCCGAGTGCGGCGCGCGGCAGATCGGCGCGACGTGAGATTGCGAGTATAAGAATGACGGCGTCAGTCTCACTCCCTCGTCGCCGGCCCGGAGATAATAAATTCTGCAACAACAAATTCGTGTAAACGGCCGGATTCGCGCGCGCGAAGTCCGCGTCATCATGGGCTCGACGAGCGAGCAACTCGGCGTCATGAAATTGTCCGAGGCAATCAAACGAGCCCAGACCATGGGCCTCGATCTGGTCGAAGTGGCCCCGACGGCCAACCCTCCGGTCTGCAAGATCGTCGATTTCGGGAAATTCCGTTATGACATCTCGAAACAGGAAAAGGAAAAGAAGGCTTCCGGGACGAAGCTGAAGGAAATCAAATTCCGGGTCAACATTGACGACCACGATTACCTGACAAAAATCCGCCACGGCGAGCAGTTCCTCGACAAAGGCAACAAGGTGCGGGTGCAGTTGCAATTCCGCGGCCGCGAGATGGCGCACCAGGAATTTGGGATGCAGCTGATGTACAAAGTGCGCGACGACCTCGCCACCATGGCGCAGGTGGAGATGGAACCGAAAGCCGCCGGGCGCAACATCACGATGACGCTCTCGCCCCTGCCGGCGAACAAGCGCAAGCGGCGTTTCTCGCTCGAGAACGAGGAGATTGAGCCCGATAAAGACGCGCCGGGCGACGCCGAAGAAGCGGATTGAGATTCCGGGCGCGTCGCTAAATCTTGCGACGCAGCGGCCGGAGGCCGTTGGTCAATTTGCGCAGCCCCAATTCCAGCCGCGTCTTGACCGTGCCTAACGGCGTTTTCGTCAGATTCGAAATCTCGCGATGGCTGCGGCCCTCGAAAAAAGAGAGTTCGATGACCTGTCGCTGATACTCCGGCAACCCGCCCAGCTGGCGCTCGAGAAACCGCCGCAGATCGGAACGAACCAGATCATCACTCATCGGGCTCGAGCTCTGCGGGCCGGGCTGCTGGGTCTGCAATTCAAAGCGATCCTTCGCCCGGCAATATGCCTGGCGGCGACGCAGGCGATCGATCGCCCGCCGTCGCGCCAGGGTCACCACCCAGCCGAGTGGTCTGCCCGCCTTGGGGGAATAGTTTCCAGCCTCTTTCCAAATCTGGAGAAAGATCTCCTGCAACACATCGTCCGCTTCCGCTTCTTCGTGAACGACCCGGGTGATGACCGACTTGAGCGTTTTGCCATAACGTTGATAGAGCTCGCACAGGGCGGTTTGATGTCGATCGGTGATCGCCCTCATCAAGGTCTCATCGGACGCTTCAGTCAGTCGCGCGGTGTCGATCAGCGGTTGAATCATAGTCGTATCGGGTCTCTCCCGGCCGCCGTCGCGACAGCGCGAGGTTTCAACTTTGCGGGCAATGCATCGCCTCACAATGAGTGGAGGAGTGCGCCTTTCCCTAGGTAGTATTCCTAGAGCCCCAGATGGGCCGACCGATCCTAATCTCCCGCCGCCCGGCCTTCGCCGCCGGGTGTCGTCCATCAACTTTGGCAGCTAAGGCGGGATGGATCGGCCAAGATGATTCGACAGGATGGAGCGGGTAAACTCGAGGAAATCGCCCGAGCACTCGTCGCAGAGGCGCTCCATCGTGTGCACGCCGAGCATGCGGTAACTTTCAAATTGCGACTCGGTGAAAAACTGGTCCTTCGTGCTCTGGTGCGGGAAAGCCTGATTGCTCTTGAAGTATTCGTAAATGTCGCGCGGCTCGTTTCCGTAACAGGCTGGCTTGATGTAAATCAGCACGCCGTCCTGGGCCGCGGGACCGTCCACCTCCGAATACCGAATCCGGCCGATCGCGCAGTTGCGCCCGGCGCTGTTGCGCGCTTCCTCGTCGCCGCGCGGATAGATCGCGATGTCTTCAAAATCGATCGAGATTCCGAAATCGATCCGGATCTTGCGCACCGCGCCTCCGAGATCGGCAAAGGAACAAAGCGGATCCTCCCCCGCGTCGCTCACCACGATGTAGTGGCAGCGCCGCAGGACCATTTCGTAGAGGCCGAGATTTTCGAAATGTCCGCCATCCGAGAGATTGACGTAGGGGCTGCAGTTGTTCGTTAGGCCAAAGGCCTCCGCGATCATCGGGCCGACGCTGAATTTCGGGTAGCCGAGCTGGAAGGTCTTGTTTCCCGGTGGCCCGGGATTCCCGAGCCAGGCGCCCAGCCGCACATTCAGGAGGGTGAGAATAAAGGTCACGATCGGCGAAGAGTGGTAGCCCATGTTCGGACTCGCCGCCGCGCCCGAGACGGTGACAGCCGTGCCGAGCGAAATGCCGCAATCCCCGCCGTAGCGCTGACCTTCCGCGCCCCCCGTCCGCCGATAGCCGACGCCGGCCGCGCCGCAATGTAACGGCGTCACGGTGAAGCTTTCCGCCTAGCGTTCCTGCCAGGCGAGCTTGCTCCCGGCGACGAGGTTGAGGGCTATGTTGATAACCGGAAGCAGGCAGCTTCCCCTGGAAACGATCGCGCTTCCAAAGGTCCGCCATCTTCAGATTATCGCGCTCGTCGAAACCGGTAAAAGGATTCGGGGCACGGTCCGGGTTGGAGGCGCCGAGATACGCCCGGATGAGACGATCGCGATACATCGCGTGGAGCGAAAATTTGTTTGGGTCGATGATGAACGCCATTCCCAGACCGGCCGCGGCCAGCGCGCCGCCGAAGAGGAGAACGGTCGGCCACGGCGTGTAGAGAATGACGTTGATGTGTTCGACCGCCTCGTTCAGAACATGCGAAACGCTCTCCAGCTTCCAGGTGAAATCCCGATGTGTGCCGATGAATTTCATCGCCGCAGTCGTGCCGCGCGCGATCAGGATGAGCAGGACCGCGACAAAAATAACGGCGGCGAAACTGGCCGCTTTCGCAAGAATCCTTGCGACCGGGCCGACTTTCTCCCCCTGTTTCGGACTCGCCGGGATCGCCCCGCTTCGCCCGGCCAGAACCGCAAGGACGCCGGCCGCGCCACCAGTCACGAGCGTGGCGACGGCGGAGATTGATTCGAGAGGAGGAAGGGCCCCAAAACGACCAGCCCGCTGATCGCCGCCCAGCCGACCGCGACCGCGACCAGCCAGCCGGTGGCGCGTCCCCACCATTCGCGGTCCTGATCGTCCGTCCAGCGGCTCGAGATGCCGGCGAAGATCATGATCGCGAGAAAAAAGAGGGCCATGAAAAGCGGCACCCCGCAGCAGGTGAAGAGCTCGGCATTCCAGAGCGGCTGCGGGAATAATTGCGTCGCCGCCAGCCAGAGCAGCACCCCGCCAAACGCACCGGAGACGATCACGCCGATGAACTCCATCACGCGGAAGCCGTGCGACGGGAGCAACGAGGTCAGATAGGAAGCGAGGTGGATGACGATCCCGAAGTAAAGAAAAGGGACCCAGGTATGCGGGTCGCCGAAACCGAAGAGTGGCCATTCGATCAGCTGCCGGCCGTATAACTGAACCAGGCCCAGAAAATCGTCATCAAGACCGAGGCCAGAAGAAGCGGCAAGAGACAGAAAATGAGAAACCGCTTCTGGCTCCAGCGCGCATTCTGCCCGCAGGGCAGGTTCCAACCCATGTAGGCGACACCGACCGAGACACAGCCCCCGCCGAGCCAGAGCGGGAGAAACGAATAAGGCGGAGGATTCATCATCAGGACCGCGGTGTAGATCCACGGGATCGTTAGGGCGGCGGCCAGAAGAGGAATGATGACCATCCAATTAAGGAGAAGATTGCGCAGG
>JALYQE010000212.1 GCA_030855965.1 Verrucomicrobiota bacterium
CCAGTCCCAAAACAACGTCGCCCGGCCTGATCCGCGAGCCGTCGATCATGCGCGCGCGGTCGACCACGCCGACGATGCAACCCGCGAGGTCGTATTCGCCGCGCCGATACATCCCCGGCATTTGCGCAGTTTCGCCGCCGATCAGGGCACAGCCGCCGGCGCGACAGGCCTTGGTAAACCCCCGCAGGATCTGGTCGAAGACGGCCGGCTCCAACTTTTCCGCGCCGATG
Organism: Verrucomicrobiota bacterium; assembly: GCA_030855965.1. Taxonomy (GTDB): domain Bacteria; phylum Verrucomicrobiota; class Verrucomicrobiia; order Chthoniobacterales; family UBA10450; genus Palsa-1392. Next base: position 231 of record JALYQE010000212.1, read on the forward strand.
TAATCGAGGAAGAAAAGCGGCCGCGCGCCGAGGACGGCGATGTCGTTGATGCAGTGATTCACCAGATCGGCGCCGACCGTGTCGTGCCGATCCATCGCGAAGGCGATCTTCAATTTCGTCCCGACGCCGTCGACGCTCGCGACCAGGACCGGCTCGCGCATCCCGGAAAAATTCGGCGCGAACAAACCGCCGAAGCCGCCGATTTTGCCCAGCACTTCCGGGCCATGCGTGCTCCGGACGCGCCCCTGGATCTTGCGCTTCACGAGGTTGCCAAGATCGACGTCGACCCCGGCGCGGGCGTAGGCCTTTTTGGGTTTCGCAGATGGCGCAGATTTTCGCAGATTGATCCGAGAACGCTTTTCTTCCATCTGCGAAAATCTGCGTAATCTGTGGACGACTTATTTCAGTCCGGCGAAGAGCGTTGGCTGCTCCGCTTCATCGGCCAGCGCCTTAGCCCGCGTGCCCCGTTTTTCCATGATGAATTTGTCCAGCTCGGGATCGACCGGGAGCGGATAATTGCCCGTAAAACAAGCGAGACAGAAGCTGTTCGGGTCTTTCCCGGTGGCGCGGATCATTCCCTCGAGATCGAGATAACCGAGGCTGTCGACCCCGAGATATTCGCAAATTTCCGGCATCGTTTTCTGGTTCGCGATCAGCTTTTCCGGATCGGGAAAATCGATCCCGTAATGGCAGGCAAAGCGATGGGGCGGGCAGCTCACCCGCATGTGCACTTCCTTCGCGCCGGCTTCGCGCAGGTTGACGACGCGAGCCCGCGCGGTCGTTCCCCTAACGATCGAGTCATCGATCACGACGACGCGTTTTCCTTCGACCGCTTCCTTGATCAAATTCAATTTCACCCGCACGTCGAAATCGCGGATGAGCTGGCTCGGCTGGAGAAAGGTGCGGCCGATGTAGTGATTGCGGACGAAGGCGTGCTCGTAGGGAAGGTTGAGCTCGTGCGCGAATCCAAGCGCGGCGTAGTTGCCGGAGTCGGGCACCGGCACGACGAGGTCAGCCTCGACCGGAAATTGCCGGGCCAGCTCGCGGCCCATCTCGGTCCGCACCTTGGCCACGTTGACGCCGCCGATGATGCTGTCGGGCCGGGCAAAATAGACATACTCGAACATACAGAAGGCCTGCTTTTCCTCCTTGAACGGCCACTCCGAGCGGATGCCCTCCTCGCTGATGATCAGAACCTCGCCTGGCTCCACCTCGCGGATGAACTCAGCGTGAATGAGATCGAAGGCGCAGGTCTCCGAAGCGAGCACGTAGGCGCCATCCAGTTTGCCTAACGACAACGGCCGGAAGCCAAACGGATCGCGCACCGCGATGATCTCGCGCTCGCTCATTATGATAAGGGAAAAAGCACCTTCAATCCGGCGCAGCGCGGTCAGGATATTGCTGCCGTTGCTCGAGGGCTGGGCGAGAAGATGGAGGATGATCTCGCTGTCCGCCGTGGTCTGGAAAATGGAGCCTTTGCGCTCGAGCTCGTCGCGCAGGACGTCGGCGTTGATCAGGTTGCCGTTGTGCGCGATCGCGAGCTGGCCGCGGAAGCAATCGACCACGAACGGCTGTGCGTTTATCACCGTGCTCGACCCGGTGGTGGAATAGCGGGTGTGCCCGACGGCACGCGTTCCCTTCAGCCGTTCCAGTTCCGCCGGTCCGAAGACCTGCGAGACCAGCCCCATGTCGCGGTGCAATTGGAAAGTGGAGCCGGGGCCGTTCGTGGTCACAATCCCGGCGCTTTCCTGCCCGCGATGCTGCAGGGCGAAAAGGCCGTAGTAGGTCAGCACGGCCGC
>JALYQE010000253.1 GCA_030855965.1 Verrucomicrobiota bacterium
TGGTCGGCTCACCCCGAGCTGCGCAACGATCCGACCGCGACGGAAAATGTGCTCAACAGCTCAGCCGTCCACATCCTCTCCAACAGTTGCGACGGCGGCACCCCCGCGACGCCAAATAACACCTTCGGCCACGGCCGGGTCGACATCCTGGCGGCGGTGGACTCCATCGCGGTCGATACCGTGGAGATTTCGCGGGCTCAATACATCACTTCGCGCAGCCAGCTGACGGTCCAAGCGACCGGCTCCGACTCCACCGCGACCTTGACCGTGTCGGTCACGAGCACCGGCCAAGTCCTCGGGACGCTGTCGAACCAAGGGAACGGCACCTACCGCGGCAAATTCACCGTCGCCTCAAATCCGGTGAACATCACCGTCACGAGTAGCTTGGGCGGAACCGCAACCGCCGCGGTTAGAGTGAGGTGAGCCCCGCTCTCACAATGGAGTTGTCTGGGTAACGCCTGTTGAACGCACCTTGATGCGCCGCTTCCTCCTCCTGGGGGGAGGCGGCGTTCATCTTTTCCAGAACAATGGTTGAGGCTGGCCCCAGGCTGGCCCCTAACCCTTCCTGACCCGGCCTTTGACGAAATCTCCCGGCGGGCGCTGCTGGTCGTCCGGCGCTGCGCCGGCGGAATTTGCGAGGCCAGCCTCCTCGGCCGGCAGGAATTTCTTGAAGAGGTTCTTGTCGATCGCCTTCATGAACGCCTCGTGCGGCGAGACGACGCCCTGCTGGAGCAAGGCCCAGATGGCGTCGTCCATGAATTGCATCCCCTGCCCTTTTCCGCTCACGATCACGTCCTGTAATTTCTGGGTCGCGCCTTCGCGGATGATGGAGGAAACGGCGTTGCTCGAGATGAGGATCTCGTTCACCGCGATCCGGCCGCTGGTGTCGGCCCGCTTCAAAAGAAGCTGGGCGAGCACCCCGCGAAGGGAGTTCGCCAACATCGTCCGCGCTTGGGGCTGCTTGTCGGCCGGGAAGACGTCGATCATACGATCGATCGTCTTGCGCGCGTTGTTCGTGTGCAGGGTGCCAAAGACGAGCAGACCCGTCTCGGCCGCGGTCAGGGCGAGAGAGACGGTTTCCAAGTCGCGCATCTCGCCGACCAGCACGATGTCGGCGTCTTCGCGCAAGGCGGCCTTCAGCCCGGCCGGGAAGGTCGAAGAGTGCTCCGGCACTTCGCGCTGGGTGATGATGCTGAGCTTGTTGTTGTGCACAAACTCGATCGGTTCCTCGATCGTGACGATGTGCCGCGCGTATTTCGTGTTGATGTAATCGACCAGCGCGGCCAGCGTGGTCGACTTGCCCGAACCGGTCGGGCCGGTGACGAGGACGAGACCGCCGCGCAGATCGCCAAATTGCCTAACGACGGGCGGAATGCCGAGCTCTTCGAGCGTCGCGATGCGGGTTGGGATGAGACGAAAGACCGCGCCGTAGCCGTTGGTTTGCTTGAGGAAGTTGCAGCGGAAACGCGACTTCTCGTCCATCTCGTAAGCGAAATCGAAGTCGCCGCGCTCCTCGAAAATTTCCCATCCTTTCGGGCCCGCAATTTCGCTCAACATCGAAACCGCCTCCGCCCGCGTGACCGGTTCCGGACGAATCGGCATGACGTCGCCGTGCCGCCGGATTTTTGGCGGCTGCCCCTCGCCGATATGCAAATCGGAGGCGCCCTCGTTCACGAGGATGTCGAAAAATTTATCTATGTAAGGCATATTTGACCATGGATTGCATGGAGGATGGGGGACTTTTTAACCACGGATTACACGGATTTCACGGATTCGGAGTCAGGCATGAAGGTCAGGTGGGCTGGTGTCGGTTTCTGGTCCTGCGACGCGCTTCCATGAGAGGGTGGCGTTCTTGAAGTTGAGGAGTATCGCTAATTTTAGTTTCGTTATGTTTAGGTAGCCGATCATTTGCGCTACGTGGGCGTCGGTAAAGGTCGAGACGACCTTGCCGTCGATGATGACGCGCTCGTCGACGATCATGTCGGGAATGAGGTTGCCGATCATTTCGCCGCGATAGAAGACCGGATACGAATTTTGTGAAGCAACGGTGTGACCGGCTCGCTGCAACTCTATCGCCATCGCGCGCTCGTACAGTTTCTCATCCAATCCGGGTTTAAGTTCATTCAACACCTCCATGGCAGCACCGATGATCGTGCGGCTCAGCTCCTCATGTATCAACTTCCCCATCCGTGAAATCCGTGTAATCCGTGGTCAAGCTCCCTGTTTCCCCACGTGATCACGCATCGCCAGCTTCTGGTCAGCCCGGCTGTAAGCTTCCTCGGCGCTGATCAAGCGCTGGTCGAAAAGTTGCGCAAGCGAGTCGTCCATCAGCCGCATCCCCTGTTTGCGGCCGGTCTGTATGATGCCGGGGAGCATGAAAGTTTTCGCTTCGCGGATGACGTTCGCGACCGCGGGAGAATTCGTTAGGACTTCGAGCGCCAAGACCCGGCCCTTACCATCGAGCCGCGGGACGAGCTGCTGGCTAATGACGCCGCGGAGCGATTCGCTTACCATGACGCGGATCTGGTCCTGTTGATCGACCGGGAAAACATCGAGCAAGCGGTCGAGGGTGCGGGAGGCGTTACTGGTGTGGAGCGTCCCGAGGACGAGGTGACCGGTTTCCGAGGCGGTGATGGCGAGCGAAATGGTCTCCAGGTCGCGCATTTCCCCCACCATGATCACGTCCGGATCTTCCCGGAGTGACCCGCGCAAGGCGGCGCCGAACGATTTGGTGTGAGTGTGCACCTCGCGCTGCGTGATGTGGCAACCTTTTGGCTGGAAGACGTATTCGATCGGGTCTTCCAAGGTAATGATGTGCTCTTTCCGCTCCATGTTCACCTGCTCGACGAGCGACGCCAGGGTGGTCGATTTGCCGCTTCCGACCGAACCGGTCACAAGGATGAGCCCGTTGTGGAAACGGGTCAGTAGTTT
>JALYQE010000271.1 GCA_030855965.1 Verrucomicrobiota bacterium
TGACTGTCTCCGGTTTCCAGAGGGTAAAAGCGCTCAACGGCGCGCCGGAATAACGGCGACAGGCTTCGCAATGGCAGTAACCCATGTCGAGCGGTTCGCCGCTCGCTTCGATCGTCACCGCTCCGCAATAACACGTGCCAGAATGTGCTTTTGTCATGACAAGATTTTGCCATCAGACCGACATCTCCCGTCGAGGAAATTTTCGGGAACCCAAAATCTTTTTCGACCCGGAGTCCGACCGACGATGGCGGCCCGGGCTCATCAACCGGGCGGCAATTTAAAAGGCGGGCGAGCCATTTTTCCGACGCAACTCAAGTCTTGGTTCCGGGTCGTGCCGGAACGGAACATGGCGTGGCGCAGGGCGCGGAGGCAGTTGTTCTCGGGGGTGTGGCCGGCGCCGGGCACGATGACGTGGACGGCGTTCGGCATGAACGAGGCGACTTCTTTGCCCCAGCGGCCGTTCGCGCCGGTGGCGTCGGCTTCGCCGGAGATGAGGAGCGCCGGGGTTTCGAGGCGGAACGGCTCGAAGTAGCCGGAGGGTAACTCCGTTTTCGGCCAATCCTGGCAGGCGGCCATCTGGTCGCGCACCCGCCAGGCGCCGAGAAAGCTGCCGCGGGTCGCGGGCTCGACGTCATCCGGCCGGATGCGGCTAAGAACTCGTTGCAGGTGATGGCGTAATTCAGGCCCAGCCGCGCGCCGGTATAGATGCCGCGATTGGAGCGCAGCGCGGCCGCGGCAATCGGACGAAAGTCGCCGGCCATCGCCTGCTCGAGGAGGAACGGAATCTCGCGCGCACTCGGAGCGCGATACATCATCACGCGCAGGGCGTCGCCGAAAGCGCGTTCGCTCAGGTGAATCTCGGTCGGCTCACCGGTGACCGGATGCGGAACGGTGGTGAGGACGGGCGCGGCGTGCAGTTTCTTCATCAGGGTGGCGAAGTTCTCGCGCAGGCCCGGGTAGGCGGCATGACAGGCGGCGTCTTCGTCGCATTCCTTGAAAAGTTCATCGAGCGCGCCCTGCGACGCGGCGGCGTGGTAGAGCGGCACCCGATTCGAGAGCGGGATGAGGCTGTTGAGATACGCGGTGCGCACCCGCGCGGGATAGCGGCGCGTGTAGATGAGCCCGGCATAAGTGCCGAAGGAACCGCCGTTCAGGTTGATTTTCTCGTAACCGAGCGCGCCGCGCACTTCGTCGAGGTCTTCGACAAAGTTAGGCGGCTGTATTGCGTGAGGTCGAAGTTGCGCGCAGCTCGTCGCGGCAGGCGCGGGCGGCGGCCGGGTTGAACGGCCCGTCGAGGTAACCCTCGAGATCGTCATCCGATCCGGTCGGGCGACAGTCGAGGCGATGACCGTCGCCGGTGCCGCGTTCGTCCACCAGCACGACGTCGTGATTCTCGCTGTCGCCCGAAGCCACGACGAGCTCGCCCATTTCAGTCGCGGTCTCACCCGGGCCGCCCGCGAGGTAAAAGATCGGGCCGGCATCCGGGTGCGGATTTTTGGCCGGGATGACGACGATTTTCAGCGGCAGCATGCGCCCTTGGCGGGTCTTGCGATTCTCAAAGACCTGGTAGACCCCGCAGCGCACTTCCCCCTTCACGCCCTCGACGTGGCAAGGCGTGAGCGCGACCCGGGATGATCCCGGCCCCGGGGAAAGCGCCGCCGCCCCGGTCGCGAACGCGGCCACGAACAAGGCGGCCGACGCGAACGCAATCGCGCCGAGCGCCAGTTTTTTCCGAACCGACATCCGGTTACTGGATGAATCGGATCGTCATCGGATAACGATAGAATTTCCCGTCGCTCGCCTGGATCGAGGCGATGATGACGAAGATGGCATTCAAGACCCAAAGAATGGCCAGGAAAAGGAAGCCAATGAGGACGAGGCAAAAGACGCCCGAGATGATGTTGTAGAGAAGCATCGAGAGTTGAAAGTTGACCGATTCCTTGCCGTGGGCGTCGAGCTCGGGCGAGTCGCCGCGTTTGGCCAGCCAGATGATGAGCGGCCCAAGCACGTGGCCAGGTAAATGAAAGAAAACGCCGAGCAAGGCGCTGGCGTGAGTGAGAATGGTCCAGGTGCGCTCGCTCGTGAGAGCGGGGGCAGGCGGCAGCGGCGGCGGTGTCGGGTAGGTAGTGTCCATGGTGTCTAATTAGATGGATGCAGCCAGGCTGGCGTTCAGATTCAAAAAAGTTGCGGCGACGATTTACCGCACGATGGCGTCAACGGCGGCCTGCACGTGAATCAGCGTCGTGTCGAGAAACGTGACGCCCTCCGGTTCAGCCCCACGGAGCAGGAGCGGCAGCTCGGTTCCGGCGAGGAGGATCGCTTCGATCTTTTCGCCGTGGCGCATCCGCTCGAAGATCGCGAGAAGCGCGGTGCGAGTCTCGGGCCGAAACTGATTCTTGAGTAATTCGTTGATGTACTTGTCATGAATGATCGCCTGCTCGGCGTCGTTAGGCGCAATCAACTCGAGTCCGGCGCGGGCGAAGGCGTCCTGGAAAAAACGCGCCCGCATGGTGAAACCGGTCCCGAGCAGGCCGAGCCGCTGCAACCCGAGGCCGCGCGCGTGTTCGCAGGCCGCCTGCACGATGCTGAGCATCGGGATTGGCGAGCGTTGGTGGACCTGGTCGAAAACCAGGTGCGGCGTGTTCGCCGCGATGAGCGCGATCTCTGCGCCGGCCCGCGCCAGGCGTTCCACGGACTCGGAAATATAATTCGTTAGGCTAGCAAGGTCGTTCGCATCGAGCAGGGCGATTCCGTGGTTCACATCGAGGCTATCGATGATCAGGTGCGGCGCGCTCTCCACCTGTCGCGCCGCAGCCTCGTGCGGAGGCGGATCGGGCACCCGCGCGCGATAACCGTCAAGGATGAAACGGTAGTTTCGATGGTCGATTCCGGCCCGATCCCACCGACGATGCCGAGAGTCTTCATTTGGGATCAAAAGGGTCGGACATCAGAGGACAAATAGCAGAAGTCAGACGGCAGAGGCGAGCGCGCTGGCCCCGTGACACTGATATCAGCCTCGACGAAGCCGGGATTCGGAGTGGCGGCGTCCTCGCCAAACAAGACCCTTCGGTCCATAAGGTGAGCGATGGAAAAGAAATTCGCTGTTTGTCTCGCGATCGTTCTCGTTTCCCTCGGCTCAGCGCTCGCGCAATCGGACTACGTGAAGTCCGTCGAAAAATGGCGCAGCGAGGAGGAGACCGATCTCAAGAAGGAGAACGGGTGGCTGACGCTGGCGGGGTTGTTTTGGCTAAAGGATGGGGTGAACACCGTGGGCACGGGCGCGCAGTTCGATGTGCGGCTGACGGATAACTTTAAACAGGGCACGTTTGGAGAAATCGACTTCAAGAACGGGGTGGCGACGTTGAAAGTAGCCAGCGGCGTCGATGCCCGGTGCGATGACAAGCCCGTTTCGACGATCGATCTCGTTTCCGATGAAAAAGGGAAACCGACGGAGATTCGGGTTGGGAGCCAGATGTTCTATTTGATCCAGCGCGAGGATCGCTTCGGCATTCGGCTGAAGGACAACCAGAGCAAGTCAAGACTGGCGTTCAAAGGCTTGAATTGGTTTCCGGTCGACGAGAGCTACCGCGTGCCGGCGCACCTCGAGGCCTACCCGGAGCCGAAAGAGGTGATGGTTCCGAATGTGCTCGGCGGCCACTTCAAGATGAAGAGTCCAGGCCGTCTGCGGTTCGCTCTGCAAGGGCAGGAATACTCATTGCAACCAGTCCTGCAGGACGACGGATCGCTCTTCATCATCTTCCGCGACGCCTCCAACTCGAGCGAAACTTACGAAGCGGGGCGATTCCTCTATGCGGATAAGCCGGTCGATGGCAAGACGACGCTCGACTTCAACAAGGCGGAGAACCCGCCGTGTGCTTTCTCTCGCTACGCGACCTGTCCGCTTCCGCCGAAGGGGAATGATCTGTCCGTAGCCATCAAGGCCGGCGCAAAGCGCTACGAGCACCACGATTGAAGATCAGGGTCGGACATCAGAGGGACAGATAACAGAAGTCAGCCGGCAGAGGCGCGCGCCGCGAACTGGTCGCGCCAAAAGGTGGAACGCCCGCAAGCTTGGGACCTCTTGCGCCGGGCCCCTCCGGAAGCGCTTCATGCGGCGAAGTTGACCCGCGGGTTGGTTGCGCAGTAGGCTTCAGCCGTATGAGCGTGGCCGAGATCGTAAAAGAAGTGCCGAACCTTTCGCTCGAGGAGATGAAGGAAGTTGCCCGTGCCTTGCGCGAGGCGATGGAGGATTCCGAGGATCTGGCTGATGTGCTCGCGGTTCTCAACAACCCTGGCACGCCCATCCCGATGGCTGACATTCGGGAAAAATACGGGCTGTGAAGTGGCAGGTCTTCTTTGATCCTGAGGCCGAGAAGCAGTTCTCCAAGCTCGGAAAATCGGCCCAGCAAGACATCGAAAGGTATATTGCAAAACACCTGGAAACGGCCGAAGACCCGCGACGCTTTGGCAAACCCTTCCTCTCGGTCAAAGGCGCGTGGCGTTATCGCGTGGGCGACTACCGGCTGGTGTGCGCGATTCAGGAAATGAAGCTCATCGTCCTGGTGTTGAAAGTCGGCCATCGGCGCAACGTTTACGGTTGAAATGGCCCCAGCCGCGCCAGCTCGCGAACTCGAAGGAGAGACCGTGACCGTGTATGCTGTCGGCAATCGGAAAGATATCTATCGATGAGTTCATCCGCTCTAAAACCAGAAACGCCCGCCGCGACTGTAGAAATCGAGAAGCAAATTCGCCGAGGGAAAGCGGTCCTGCGCGAACTAAAGGCGACGCTGGAAGACCTCGAAGATCGCCGCGAACTCGCCGCCGCCAAAAAGCGGAACGCCGGCAGGCCCGGGACTTCACTGCGCGAGGCCGCAAGAGAACTCGGCTTGTAAGCCGGTGCCCTCGGCAAGGGAGGGATAGGACGGCGGATCGTTGGGCGGATGCTGCGACGGATCGTTTTCCAGCGAAAGCAGCACGCGCGCGACACGCTTTTGCACCGGGCCAACCCCTTCTTCGCGTCGCGGGCGAGCTCGACGCCCAGCTCACACGCGAATCCGAAGATCTTTCAGCACATCGCGCAGCGGGGTGTGCGGTTGATCTGGCCGCGCTTCAAGCGCGAGATTATCTGCCAGATCGTCCGCCAGTTCTGCATCACTGACGAGCTTTTGTAAAACCGCGTCGCGTTCTTTTCGCTTCAAAGCCTTAAATGCGGTCATGAAGATTTCAGCAGTCGCCTCAGTCGCACTCACGCCGTCGATCTTCGCCGAACAGCGGCGACCTCACAACTCGAAACCCAACGTTTAAGTTCAATTACCAAGTTCTCTCTGCGTTCACCTTCACCGGAGCGAACCGGAACTTCTTCGCCGTCTTCATCCTCCTCCAGACCCTGCTCAACATCAGCGCTGTTCTTCCCCCAATATCAGCCAAGACTCCGCCTCCCTCGCTCTCGTCGCTAGTGGATCGGGTCCCCCGTCGTCGATGCACAGAGGCAAAAGCTTCGCGGAGTTCTAGCAGCGGGAAGACCGTCAGGAAGCGGCTCGCATCGCGCGGAATGAAGAGCCGCGGATGCAAAGTAAAGGGGGTGAGACCAGGAAGACCCCCGGCGTGAGCGGCCGCTGCTCGAGCAGGTCGGCCGCGACGCTGGATTCAACAAGGCGGAGAATCCGCCGTGTGCTTTCTCTCGCTACGCGACCTGTCCGCTCCCGCCGAAGGGGAATGACTTGTCCGTTGCCATCAAGGCCGGCGAAAAGCGCTACGACCACCAGGACTGAAGATCAAAACGGTCGGATGTCAGAGGACAGAAGTCAGACGGCAGAAACGAGCGCGCCCTCACAGAGCGAGAAAATGAGAGCGCGAGGACGCCGCAGGGGTTATCCATTCTCTTCTGAAAACGCCCACCACTTCCAGTTTCCACCTGTCCGCAATCCTTTGCGCTTTCTCTCTTCTTTCTTTCGCCGGCCACCTTCCGGCCGCGGAAGCGCTTCCCGCACAAAAGGCTTTTTTCGAGAATCTGCGCGAGCTGTGCGGCCGCAGCTTCATCGGTGCGACAGAGTTCCCGCAGAACGCCGATCACCCCATGGTCGGGAAGAAACTCACCATGTCCGTCGCCAAATGCAGCGAGACCGAGATCCGGATCTCTCTGCAAGTCGGCGAAGATAAATCGCGCACCTGGATCCTAACCCAGACCGAGAAAGGTCTGCGCCTCAAGCACGACCACCGCCATCCCGACGGCACTCCCGACAAGCAAACCAACTACGGCGGCTGGGCGACCAACGACGGCACCGCGACGCGCCAGCAATTCCCCGCCGACGAAGAGACCACCGCCCTCATTCCGGAAGCCGCCACCAACATCTGGACCCTGGAGATCGACCGCGAGAAACAAACTTTCCTCTACGCCCTCGAGCGTCACAAGGCCCCCCGCTACCGCGCCATCTTCACTCTTCCGTAGAGTGCCTGGGCTTATCTGAAAGAGCCCTCTCGGCTTGGTGCCCCGCACACTGCTCAAAGACGTGCGCACCGCCATCCAGGCGGCGCGGGATCTAATGCGCTTGTCCGGTCGGCTTG
>JALYQE010000335.1 GCA_030855965.1 Verrucomicrobiota bacterium
GTGCTCGAGGAAATGCGGGTGGCGGCATTCTTGCGCGAGTAAAAGCTGGATTGTTTGCTCAGCCAGGTCGCCGCGTCGACCAGCGGATGCACTCGATGCACCACCCGCCCGCGCCATCCGAGATAGACGCCAAAGACCTGCAGGCCGGATTTCTGGACCGTCTCGTTGGCGGTCAGACGAGCCAGCAAACCGCGAAATTGCTCCACGTCCGAGGCATCCTTTGGGTTGGAATTATTTTGCCAGCCATGAATGTAAGTCACGAGTAGAACGGGCCGGCCGGTTTGGCGAATGGCCTGGACGGTTTTGCGCAGTTGATCGCGATCCCAGAAGTCGCCCTGTTCATCGAACTCGATAAAGCCTAACCGGTATATGTCTCTGGCCGCGCCCGGGGCACCCGGCGTGACCGCCGTCTCAATCGGTGCCTCTCCCAGGTGGTAGGGCCGGTTCGCTGCGCAGCCGGCGAGAAGGAACGCGAGGGCGCACCGGAAAAGTCCGGTCCGGCAAACCGCTCTCGCGCAGGGATTCATTCGGGGACGACCTTCGGACTCCCGAATAGCAAACCCCGGATTCTTCGTCAACGCCCCATTGCGGGCGCGGGCCTTGCTTGATGGTGCGGAGCCCGGTCTCTGGGCTGACGATTTGACGGGAGAAGATAACTCCTCGAATCTCGCCGCAGCCGCGAGTTTAAAGCGCCCAATTTCAATTTGCATCCGAACTAAAACGCATGACCACATCTGAAATTTTCCTGATCGCGATGGTCATCATCTTCACCGTGCCCTATCTCGTCTGGAGGCTGTTGCGGACGGAGTATTACGCGCCGCTGGTGGTCGTGCAGATCATCGGTGGTATTCTGCTTGGGCCCGGGGTGTTAGGGGCGGCTTTCCCCGACTACTACAATTTCGTTTTTAACCCCGCGGTCATCGCCCATCTCAACGGCATCGCGATGTGGGCGGTGATGCTCTTCGTCTGGGTGGCGGGGATCGAGCTCGATATCCAAAAAGCGTGGCGTTATCGCCGCGAGACGGGTATCACCGCCGGGCTCGCTCTTGGGGTGCCGCTGCTTTTCGGCTGCGGCGCGGCGTTAATCATGACCTTCATGAGCGATGAGTGGCTGGGACCGAAAGGGCATCCGTGGCAATTGATCGTCGGCATCGGCATGGCCTGCGCCGTGACCGCTCTTCCGATCCTGGTCCTGTTCATGGAAAAGCTCAACATCTTGCGCGAGCCGATCGGTCAGCGCATTCTGCGTTACGCCAGCCTCGATGACGTCGCCATTTGGGGCGTGCTCGCGCTCATCCTCCTCGACTGGGATCGGGTGGGACGACAACTCGGATTTCTCGTCGTTTTCGCGGTGGCCTCTTACCTCGTCCGCAAACTGATGTGGCGAATCCCGGAGCGCGACCGCTGGTTTGCCGGGCTTATCTGGCTGGCCGTATCGGGTCTTGCGGCCGACTGGGCCGGGCTGCATTTCATGGTCGGGGCTTTCCTCTCCGGCGCGGTGCTCGATGCCGGCATGTTCGACCAAAAGCAGATGGACCTGTTCCGCGGCCATGTCCTGCTTGCCATCATGCCGGTCTTTTTCCTTTCCACCGGACTGCGCACGACCTGGCAGGTGGGCGGGGCGATCGTTTTCGCGGCGGGCGCGCTCCTCCTTGTCGCATCGGTCAGCGGCAAGCTGGTCGGCGTGCACATCGCCGGGAAGATCCTGAAGTGGGAAAAAGGGGAAGCCTCCATCATCGGCTGGCTCCTGCAGACGAAGGCTTTGATCATGATCATCTTCGTAAACATCATGCTCGATAAAGGCATCATCACGAGTGTGACCTTCACCGCGACACTCCTGATGGCGCTGGCCAGCACGATGCTGAGCGTGCCGCTTGTTGGGCCGAAGCTGGCCCGGTTACAGTCGCTGATTTCCCGGTCTTCCTAACGAGTCGGAGTTATTTCGACAACTTGACCAGCAGCTTGCGGCCCTTGAACTGAATCCCGTTCAGCTTCTTCAAGAGCAGCGGCACGCGCGCTTCCGCGACATCGACCAGCGTCTTCGTGGCCTGTAAATGGATCGCGCCGATCTCGCCTTTCGGAATGGCAGTCACGCCCGCGATCACGCCGACGAAATCTCCGGGCTGCACCGAATGAGCGCGCCCGGCATTGAAGGCCAGGCGAACCATGCCCGCTTCGTGCGAGACCATCCCCGCCTCTTCGCGCGGTCCGCTCCGCGGCGGCCGCTCGTTGCGCTCGCGTCGGCCGCGCGGCGGTCGGTCGGCTTCGTAGTCGTCGCGGCTTCGCTCCCGGCGTCCGCGCGCACCCGGATCAGGCGCGCGATCGTAATCACGGCGCGGCCGGTCTTCCGGGATCGGCTGGCCCGGGCGCGTCTTGTCTTCGCCTAACAAGTGAATGAGCGCCGAGGCGATATCGGTCGGAGTGTGTCCCTGCTCGAGCAACCGGTCGAGCAGCTCATCGTGGCGCTTGTATTCGCCCTTCGCCAGGGTCTCGCGCAGCGCTTCGGCAAAAACCGTCGCGCGCCGGCCTTCCACCTCTTCGGCGGACGGAATTTTTTCGCGCCGGATGCGGCTTTTGGTGAAACGCTGGATATTTTCCAGCCGGTAAATTTCCCGCCCCGCCACAAACGTGACCGCCTTGCCGCCCTTGCCCGCGCGGCCCGTGCGTCCGATCCGATGCACGTAATCTTCGCCATCGTGCGGCAGGTCGTAATTGAAGACGACCTCGATGTCGTCCACGTCGAGCCCGCGCGCCGCCACGTCGGTCGCGACCAGGATCTCGATCGCGCGCTTGCGAAATTTCCCCATCACCCGCTCGCGCATCGCCTGCGTCATGTCTCCGTGCAGCTTGTCGGCGTTGTAGCCGCGCGCTGTGAGATGCTCGGTCAAGTCGTCAACCATCATCTTGGTCGCGCAAAAAATGATCGCGAGCTTGATGTCCTCCAGGTCGATCAAGCGGCAGAGCACCTCCAGCTTCGAGCGGCGATCGACTTCGTAATAAATCTGCTCGATCGCCGGCACGGTCAGCGCCTCCGCCTGCACGCGCACGTTTACCGGATTGCGCGTGAAAGTTTTGATCAGCTCTTGGATCGGGCGCGGAATGGTGGCGGAAAAGAAGACCGTCTGGCGCTCGTTAGGTACTTCGCGCAGGATGGTCTTGATGTCGTCGACAAAACCCATGTCGAGCATGCGATCGGCTTCATCCAGGATCACCATCTTGATCTGGTCGAGCCGCAGACTCTTGCGCTCGAGGTGATCCATCACCCGGCCCGGCGTCCCGATAATGATCTGTGCGCCCGCGCTCAGGCCGCGAAATTGCCGCTCGTAGGATTGCCCGCCGTAAATCGGCAGCTCGCGCACCCCGCGTTTGAAAAACGCCAGCTTGGCAATTTCTTCCGCGACCTGCACCGCCAGCTCGCGCGTCGGGCAAAGCACGAGCACCTGCGGCACGCGCAGGCTCGCATCGACCAGTTGGATCGCGGGAATGCCGAAGGCGGCCGTTTTTCCAGAGCCGGTCTGCGATTGCCCGACCACATCTGCCCCCTCGAGCAGCACCGGGATGGCGGCCGATTGAATCGGCGAAGCTTCCTCGAAGCCCATTCGCTCGATCGCCTTCAAAATTTCCGGCGCGAGCCCAAGCTCCGCGAATAACTTCTTCTGCATCTATCACTAAACCATGTCCAGGCGGCGAATACAGCGGTTGCATCCCGCGGACATTTTTTCATCACCAGAGACTGATCGGTTGCGTATCTTTCGGGGAAATGAACGTCGCTGGCCGTCCCTATCGCACCATTTGGCTGAAGCCGGACGACGAACGTGTCGTGCAGCTGATTGATCAGCGCGCGTTGCCGCATCGATTCGTGGTCGAGGAAGTCACAACCGTCGCTCAGATGGCGGCGGCGATCCGCGACATGCACGTCCGGGGGGCAGGTCTGATCGGCGCGGCCGCCGGCTACGGAATGTATCTCGCAACGCTGGTGGAAGCCGATCTGAATGAAGCCGCCGAGCTTTTGCGCGCGACCCGTCCCACGGCGGTCAATCTCGGTTGGGCGCTCGACCGCCAGCTCGCGCGGATCGCGACCGGCGCGAGTGCGGCGGAGAAGATCGCGCTCGCGCGCGAAACCGCGGAAGCGATCGCGAACGAGGATGCGGAACACTGCCGGCAAATCGGAGTGCACGGCCTGGAGTTGATCGAGCAAATCGCGCAGCGCAAAAACGGGCGCCCGGTCAACGTGCTGACGCATTGCAACGCCGGCTGGCTGGCGTTTGTCGATCATGGCTCAGCTACGGCGCCGATTTACGCGGCGCATGACCGCGGGATTTCGGTGCATGTCTGGGTCGATGAGACGCGACCGCGCAGCCAGGGCTCAAAACTGACCGCGTGGGAGTTGGGCGAACATGGCGTGCCGCACACCGTCATCGCCGACAACACCGGCGGGCATCTCATGCAGCGCGGCGAAGTGGACCTCGTCCTGGTCGGAACGGATCGCACGACCTACACCGGCGATGTCGCGAACAAGATCGGCACTTACCTGAAGGCGCTCGCTGCCCAGGACAACGGCGTGCCGTTTTATGTCGCGCTGCCTTCCTCGTCGTTTGATTGGAAGATGCGCGATGGCCTCGCGGAAATCCCAATCGAGGAGCGAGGCGCGGAAGAAGTGAAACATGCCGACGGCTGGGCCGATGGCCGGACGGTGGAAGTGCGGATCACGCCCGAAGGCAGCCCGGCGGCGAACTACGGTTTCGACGTCACCCCGCGGCGTTTGATCAGCGGTCTCATCACTGAGCGCGGAATCTGCCAGCCTAACGAACAAAGCATCCTCGCACTCTTTCCCGAGCACGC
>JALYQE010000349.1 GCA_030855965.1 Verrucomicrobiota bacterium
CCTCCTCCTCGGCGGCTCGCTCCTTTTCGTCTGGCCGTTTCTTTGGATGGCGGCGACCTCGGCCAAGCTCGACCGGGAACTCTTCGGCGAAGCGATGCGGATCTGGCCGCAACGACCGATCCCGCGCCTGCAATCGCCCTACATCGACGACCGCCTGTTCGATGATCTCCAGGGTCCGCATCAGGACGAGGCGGTGGCGCTGATCGAACGGGATCTGGCCTCGATCGAGTACGCCTGGCCTAACGACGTCGATCGCCAGACCCTGTTGCGGCAGACGGCGCGCGGGATCTACGCCCGACTTCTGACCGTGCTCCCGGGCGAGTTCTGGGATCTGCCGGCGGCACAACTGCACGCCAAAATCACGCCGGAGATTTCTCCGGCGCTGGTCGCGGAAGTCGTCGCCCAATTGCGCCGCGTCTTCTGCCTCGGCGCCTTCCGCGCGCAGTCCTACGAGCAGCAGGAAGATCTTCTCGTGCCCGCCGACCAGGCCGCGACGGCGTGGCAGATGGGTGGCGGCGCCCAGGCGAAACTAACCCCGGCGGGCGGGCCTAACGAGCCCTACGCGGAGTTGCATTACGATTTTACGAAAGGCGACACGATTACACTGAGCCAGACTTTCCACCCGACCTTCCCCCTCGCCCGCCTGCATCGCCTGCAACTCTCGCTCCGTTACGACGACACCTGGCACGGGCTCAAGCTCTTTGTCGAAAAAGAGGGCCGGCGCTACGAGGCGGCGCGGGCCCTGCCGCTGGCGGATTACGAATGGGTGCTCGATACCTGGCAGGAACGCGGACCGGAAGATCGGCCGACGAAGGTCAAGACCTGGACGCTGCTCGAGCCGAAGAGTGCAGCGGCGGTGAGCGTGCCTAACGAAATCAAAATCACGCTCGAGCTGCAGCGGACGAACCAGCTCGGAGCCTGGTGGGCCAAACTCGCGCGCAATTATCGGCTCACTTTCGACCAGATTCCGTTCTGGCGTTACGTCGGGACGAGCCTTTTTCTTGTCATTCTCAATCTGGTCGGGACGCTCTTCAGTTGTTCGCTCGTCGCTTACGCTTTCGCGCGTTTGCAATGGCCGGGACGGGCCTTCTGTTTCGCGCTCCTGCTCGCGACGATGATGATCCCGGCGCAGGTCACGATGATCCCGCAGTTTCTGATCATGCAGAAACTCGGCTGGTACAACACCCTTCAGCCGCTCTGGATCGCGAGCTTCGTCGCCCCGGCGTTCTACGTTTTCCTGCTCCGGCAATTTCTTAAAGGCGTCCCGCGCGACCTGGAAGACGCGGCCCGGCTCGACGGCTGCGGGTTCTTTCGCATCTACTGGCACATCATGTTGCCGCTCGTTAGGCCAACCCTGGCTGCGATCGCGATCTTCACCTTTCTCGCGAGCTGGAACGAGTTCATGATGCCGCTCATCTACCTGGCCGATCAGCGGCTCTACCCGCTCTCCTTCGGCCTCTACGCCTTCCAGGTGCAGGTCTCGAACCCGGGCACGGCCAAGGGCATGGGCATGGTAATGGCGGCGGCGCTGCTCATGACGCTGCCGGTGATCGCGATCTTCTTTTTCGCCCAGCGCTATTTCCTGCGCGGCGTCACCCTCACCGGGATGAAGGGCTGATCGTTAGGGCGCCTTGACCGCCTCGATGTCGATCGAGATCGTCACGTCTTCGCCCACCACCGCGGTGCCTTCGACTGCCTTGCTCCAGCTCAGGTTGTATTCGCTGCGCTTGATCGGATCGGGCGTGACCTGCCAGCCGCTGATCGATTTCTCGCCCATGCCTTTGCCTTTCCCGAGGAACTTGGCGTGGAGCGTGATCTCTTTCGTCACGCCATGCATCGTCAGGTCGCCGACGATATCGCCCGCGTCCGCGCCGGTCTGCTTCACGCTCTTGCTCTTGAAAGTGATGGTCGGGAATTTCGCGACGTCAAAAAAATCCGCCGTCTTCAGGTGTTCGTCCCGCTTCTCGTTCTGCGTGTCGATGCTGGTGGCGTCGATCGTCGCCATGACGGACGATTTTTCCGGATGATCGGGGTCAACCGTGATCGTGCCCTCAAATTTCTTAAAACTGCCGGTCACGTAGCTGAAAAAATGGCGGACCTTGAAAGTGATCGAGGAATGAACGGGATCGAGTTGGTAGACTTCCTCGGCGCGTACGGAAGCGGCGCTCCCGTAAAAAGCGACGAGCAAAAGGAGAGAAAGGTATTTTTTCATGGCGCCGGAACGTTAACGCTCTCTCGGGCGCGGGCCAGAGATTTCTGCAGAGGAAAAGGTTACGTCAGGGACCGGAGCAGGCCGCTGCGGGCGCGCGGCATGCGGCCGAAAAGAGAGGCGAGCGCCGCGGCGGGGTCGCTTTTCAGGATGGCCGCGTCGTGCACGCCGGCGAGACGCGCCAGCTCCTTTTCAAAGTGGCGGACGGCGCGCAGATCAGCGTCGTGAGTGTCGAGGAAACCGAAGGCGCGCTGCAAAAGATGAAAGAGTTCCGGAGCCGGGTGCTCGAGCTCGGTGCTGATCTCGATCCATTCCACGAAATAGGAGGCCGCCTGGGTGCGGAGATAATTTTCCCGGATCCCGCCAAACGGATTGTGCAGGACGGCCTCAGTCAGGGTGTGGAGATGGGAGCGACGGCTGCGCTTGATTTGGATCTCGGCCTCGAAGAAAAGATCGAGTTTCCCGGCGAAAACGCTCTTCGGCCGGCGCGCCCCCTTGGCCACGGTCTCGATCGTGCCGAGCGACTCAGTGCACCAGGAAATGATGAGGCTGGTGTCGCTCAGCTTGCGTTTCCGAAGGAGGATGGCGCTTGTCGTTTCCATACCGCCAGCGGCGGATTCTCCGGAGTCTACGGGGCTCGAACCCGCAACCTCCGCCGTGACAGGGCGGCGCTCTAACCAATTGAGCTAAGACTCCTCGAAAAGAGAGCCAACCGTAGGGTGCCGAGCCGCTCCCAGCAACCGATTTTTAGCCGCCCGCGAGGCACAAGGTTTGCGGCCTGAATCCGGCATGCGTATCATTTTTGAGCGGCGTCAGCTATAAAAGGACGAAGGAATGAGCGACGAATGGAACCAAACCCCGGCCGGCGACGGCTCGCCTAACGACGAGCAGCAGATCAGCCTGCTCGAGGCGTTTGACCGGGCGGTCGCGCTCCTCCCGCCGGAGAATTTCGCCCGCGACCGGCTTATCGCTCTCCGGGCCGAGATCGAAGCCCAGGAAGAGATGGTGGGCGACGCGCGCGAGATGATCGAGAAACTCGAGCAGGTCATCAAAAAGGTGACCTCGCCCGCCAACCGGATTGGAACTTTCCTCGGCAGCCCGGCCCGCGACACGGCGCAGATTGTGGTCGGGGGCGCGGATTATTATTGCAACGTCGACCCGCGAATCAGTCTCGCGCGACTGCAAAAAGGGACACGGGTTCTGGTTAACGAAGCCTACGTGATCGTCGGCGATCTCGGTTTTGAAACGGCCGGGCCGGTGACCAAGGTCGCTGAAGTGCTCGGGATGGATCGCATCCGCGTCGGGGCCGAGCACGGGACGCAGTCGCTAGTCCTGCAGCGCTCGGCCCAGCTCGAAAAAGCGCCGCTCAAGGCGGGCGACGATGTGAGGGTCGATGCCAATTACCGCGTCGCGCTCGAGGTGCTGGCCAGTCCGCAATCGCGCGATCATTACCTCGACGAAGTGCCGGAGTTGCCTTGGGAAAAAGTGGGCGGACAACAGGAAGCGCTCCAGGCGATTCGCGACGCGATCGAGCTGCCGTTGTTGCACGAGGAGTTGTTCCAAAAGTTTCAGCACGCCACCCCGAAAGGTTTCCTGCTTTACGGCCCGCCTGGCTGCGGCAAAACGCTGATCGGCAAAGCGACCGCCTACAACCTAACGAAGCAGCTCCGCGGCAAATCGGGTGCGGACATGCGCGAATATTTCATGCACATCAAGGGGCCGGAGATCCTCAACATGTGGGTCGGCGAATCGGAGCGCATGGTGCGCGAAATTTTTGCGACCGCGCGCGAAAAACGCCGCGAAGGCTATATGCCGTTTCTCTTCATCGACGAAGCGGAAAGCATTCTCGGCACCCGGCGCGCGTCGCGTTACTCGAGCATTCTCTCGACTCTCGTGCCGATGTTTTGTACGGAAATGGACGGGATCGATTCGCTCAACGAGGTCGTAATCATCCTCGCCTCGAACCGCGCGGACTTGATCGACCCCGCGATCCTCCGCCCGGGCCGGATCGACCGCAAAATCAAGGTGGCCCGGCCGAGCAAGGAAGGCGCGCGCGAAATTTATCGCATCTACCTGACCGACGATCTCCCCTACGACGCGGCCTTGCTCGAAGGCGCGGAATCGAAAGCCGCCGCGATCGACGGCCTCATCGGGCGGCTGCTTGAAACGCAATTTTCCAAGAAGGAAGACAATCGTCTGCTCGAAGTCACCCTCCGCAGCGGACGCAAGGAAGCGCTTTTCCGGAGCGATGTGATCAGTGGCGCGATCATCGCCTCGATCGTCGAGCGCGCGAAAGGGATGGCGATCAAACGCTCGATCGCGAGTGGCAAGGACGAAGGCATCAGCGAGGCTGATCTGCAGGTTGCGTGGAACGCCGAGTATCTCGAAAACGAGATCCTGCCCGCGACCGACATCACGGAAGATTGGCTCAAACTGATCGACTACGACCCCGACAACGTGGTCAAGATCTCACCGGTCAGGATGCTCGATCGGGCGAAAGCCAAGGCGCCTTCGAGCGTTATTTAGCGCGGAGGTTTTAGGCCGGGGAGCGCACGCGCCTCGCGTGTCCGCCATGCGGACGGACCCGTCCTGCGGCGAGCTGGCAATGGCGCCTCGCCATTGCGAACTTTCCTCAACGGCTCAAGCCTGTTTCGGCGAGGCGCCGCCGTAACGCGGCCCGAGAGGGCGAGGTTGGGCTTTCCAACCAGGTCGCCGCGGCGACCGCTCCCGGACATTTCACTCGCGCGTCTGCGACCGCGCAATCGCGAGCACTGTAGCCGGGGACGCTGTCCCCGGCCCGGATGAGGGCATCAGCGAAGCCGATATGCGGGTGGCATGGAACGCCGAGTATCTCGAAAACGAAATTCTGCCCGCGACCAATATCACGGAGGATTGGCTCAAGCTGATCGATTACGATCCCGATAACGTGGTCAAGATTTCGCCGGTGCGCGTGCTCGATCGCAGCAAAGCAAAGCCAGCCTCCAGTGTGATCTGAGGTCGAGTCTGGCTCCAGTGTCTTGTCCCATTGATATGGCAAGACGCGAGCCTGTGACTCTCGACCGCTTTAAGCGGTCATGTTCCCTCGTCTCAGCTCGACTGACCGGGGACAGCGTCCCCGGCTACAACATCAGAATCGAGCGGACCAAGCTTTGCGAATTGCGATGCGCGGCGCGATTCGCCATCATCGCTCATGGCATCTTCGCTTCGCACTGCCGCGCTTTTCTGCGCGCTCAATCTTTTCGCCGGCGCGCATATATTGGCTGCGCCTAACGAGATCGATCAACGCTTTCCGGCCGCAGCGACCGAACCGATTCTTCCGCCGCTCGCTTCGTGGGATGGAAAAAGCCGCGAATTGATCGCGCCGAAAGAAGATCCCTGGATCACGCCGGCGGAGAAATCGGATTTCCGACTCACCCCGTCCTACGACGAGACGGTGGCCTGGCTGCGCAAGCTCGTCGCCGCCGCGCCGCAGCAATTGAAGATGATCTCGCTCGGGAAATCGCCCGAAGGCCGCGACCTCTGGATGGTTGTCGCCTCGCGCGAAAATGAAGCCACGCCGGAGGCGTTGCGGAAAAATGGCAAAGCGATCGTGCTGGCGCAGGCCGGCATTCACTCGGGCGAGATCGACGGGAAAGACGCCGGCCTCATGCTCCTGCGCGACATGACCGTGCGCGGCACGAAAAGCGATCTGCTGGAGCAGGCGAACTTTCTTTTCGTCCCGATCTTCAACGTCGATGGCCACGAACGGGCGACGAAATTCGGACGCGTCAACCAGCGCGGTCCCGAGATCATGGGCTGGCGGACGAATGCGAAAAATCTCAACCTGAATCGCGATTACGCAAAAGCCGACACGCCCGAGATGGCCGCGATGATCGGCGCCCTCAACACCTGGCAGCCGGATCTTTACCTCGATCTGCACGTGAGCGACGGCGCCGATTACCAGTACGACACGACCTTTGGCTTCAATGGACCGGGCGGCCATTCGCCTGCGATCGCCGCCTGGCTGGAGAAGACCTTTACTCCCGCGGTAACGAACGATCTGACCGCGATGGGCCACGTCCCCGGTTCGATCGATGCCGCAAACTGGGTCGATCCGCTTGATTTGTCGCAGGGAATTCAAAGCTGGATGGCGGACGCACGTTTCTCCAACGGCTACGGCGACGCGCGCCATCTGCCCTCGGTGCTGGTGGAGAATCATTCCTTAAAACCGTACCAGCGCCGCGTGCTGGGCACCTATGTCCTGCTCGAAAGCGCGCTTCGTACCGCGGGGAAAAATGGCGCGGCCTTGCGCCAGGCGATGGCTTCCGACCGGGCGGCCAATGCCCCGACGATTCCGCTCGCCTGGGAGATCGATCCCAAGGCCAGGAGCGAGACGATCGATTTCAAGGCGATCGAGTCGCGCCCCGTGCTCTCCGCCATCTCCGGCGCGGCCCGCCTCGAGTTTACCGGCACACCGCTCACGCAGAAAATTCCGCATCTCCGGACCGAGCATCCGAGGGTCTCGGTCAAACGGCCCAAGGCTTACTGGATCCCGCCAGCCTGGAGCGATGTCGTGCAAAAGCTGGAGCTGCACGGGATCCAGTGCGAGCGCATCCCTGAAGCGCGCGAGATGGAAGTCACTTCCTACCGGCTGGAGGAGGTGAAATTCCAGGGCGGCAAACCGCAGGACGCCTACGAGTCGCAGCCGTTTGAGGGTCATGTGCAGCTCACCGCCAAACCGGTCGCGACGAAGAGGACGGAGCGCTTTCCCGCGGGCTCCGTCCGAGTAGCGGCCGACCAGCCGTTAGGCGATCTCGCCATCATCCTGCTCGAGCCGGACTCGCCCGATTCCTTTTTCCAATGGGGTTTCTTCAACGAAATCCTGCAGCCGACGGAATACATCGAGGGTTACGTGATGGAGCCGATGGCGGAGAAGATGCTCGCGAGCGACCCGAAACTGGCGGCGGAGTTCCGCGCGAAACTGGCGCACGACGAAGCCTTCCGCGCCTCGGCCAAGGAACGGCTGCGCTGGTTTTACGCCCGGACGCCGTTCTTCGACGAGCGCTGGAGGCTTTATCCGGTGGCGCGGGAAGAGTAAGCTGGCGCGACCGATTTCCCCTCGCGCAGGGAGGCATTTGCGTGGATAGAAACTCCCGATGAAGACCACTCTTCTTTTCAGCGTCGCTCTTCTCTCCGCGACCACTGCCATGAATGCCGCGACCGAGAACAAAGTGCCCGACCAGGCAAAACTCGAGGCTATGACAGCGCGCTTCGCTCCGACCGAGATCACGGCTGATCTTTCGAAGCTTTCGCCTAACGACCGCAAGGTGCTGGCGAAACTGATCGCGGCCTCGCAACTCATCGACGGCATTTTCCTCCGCCAGGCCTGGACGGGGAATCCCGCGATGCTGCTCGATCTCGCAGGCGACGAGAGCGCGGAAGGCCGGGCCCGGCTCCATTATTTCCTGATCAACAAGGGCCCCTGGTCACGTCTCGATCATAACGCGCCGTTCGTCCTGGGCGCGCCGCCGAAACCAGAGGGCGCCGGCTTTTACCCGCCAAACGCGACCAAGGCCGAGCTTGAAGCCTGGATCAAATCGCTCCCGGAAGCGGAACAAAAGCGCGCCAAAGGTTTCTTCACCGTGATCCATCGCCAGGCGGACAAGAAATTCACCATCGTCCCCTACAACATCGAATACGAAGGCGAGCTGACCAAGGCGGCCGCGCTCCTGCGCGAGGCGGCAGAGGCTGCGACCGAGCCGACGCTGAAGAAATTTCTCACCACCCGCGCCGACGCCTTCCTGAGCAACGATTATTACCCGAGCGATGTGGCCTGGATGGAATTGACCGGCGTGATCGAGCCGACGATCGGGCCGTACGAAGTCTACGAGGACGAATTTTTCAATTACAAGGCCGGCTACGAAGCCTTCATCACCGTGCAGGACGAGGAGGAATCGGCCAAGCTGCAGAAGTTCTCGGGCGAATTGCAGGAGATCGAGAATCAGCTCCCGATCGATCCGAAATACCGCAACCCGAAAATTGGCGCGCTCGCCCCGCTCGCGGTGGTGAACGAAATCTTCGCCGCCGGCGACGCCAACCATGGCGTCCAAACCGCGGCCTTCAATTTGCCTAACGACGAACGGGTGACGCGCGAGAAAGGCTCGAAGCGCGTGATGTTGAAAAACGTGCAGGACGCGAAGTTCGCCAAGGTCCTGGTCCCGATCTCGAAGATCGTTCTTTCTCCGGCCGACCAGAAGAACCTCTCCTTCGACGCCTTCTTCACCCACATCGTGGTGCACGAGCTGATGCACGGCCTCGGCCCGCACAACATCAAGGTCAACGGCCGCGAAACGACCGCGCGCCAGGAAATGAAAGAGGCGGGCAGCGCGCTCGAGGAAGCCAAGGCCGACATTTCCGGTCTCTTCGCCCTCCAGCACCTGATTGAGAAGGGCGTGGTCGACAAAGCAATCGAGCCCTCGCTTTACACGACCTTCCTCGCCTCCAGTTTCCGCACCCTGCGCTTCGGGATCAACGAAGCGCACGGCCGCGGCATGGCCTTGCAGGTGAATTACCTGCTCGACCAGGGCGGCTTCGTCGCCAATCCCGACGGCACGTTTTCGGTGAACCAGGAGAAGATCAAAGCGGGGGTGGAAGGTTTGACCCGCGAGATCATGACCCTCCAGGCGGAAGGCAGCTACGAGAAAGCCAAGGCGCTGCTCGACCGGCTCGGAGTCGTTAGGCCGGAAGTGCAGAAGGCGCTCGACAAGATGGGCCACATCCCGGTCGACATCGAACCAAAGTTCACCACCGCCGAGGAGGTGCTGCGCGAAAATCCATAAAAGACGGGGCCACCTCGCCCTACCAGGCAGGCAGCCCTTGCTTTGCGCTTTCCGGTGGCGGGCGCCTCGCCTACGGTTCGCTCGATGAAGACAAGCTTTCTTTTGATGGCGGTGCTGGTCGCGGCGGGAGGGCAGGTTGCCAAGGCGCAAATGACGCCGGCTCAGACGCCGGATCTTTCGAACAAGGCACTGATCACCGATGTGCCGGCGCATCTTGCCGCCAAACCGGCCGAGGCGGCGGCGTTGCACAAACTGGCGGAAGAATTCTACGCCTGGCGCAACGAGCAATTCCCGGTGCGGAGCAGCGACTCCGGCCTCCATACCTGGGACGATCGCCTGACGGATTATTCGCCGGCCAGGATCGCCGAGCGCGCCCGGCACATCCAGGAGTTGCTCGGAAAAGTGAACGCGATGCAGACCGCGGCCTGGCCGAAAGACGAGCGGATCGACTGGATGCTTTTCCGTTCGCAACTGGAGGGATTTGCCTTCGACGATCGCATCTGGCATTCGACCAGCCGCGATCCGCAGACCTACATCGGCGAATGCAGCAACGGGATTTTTTCCCTCCTGAAAAAGGAATACGACACGCCGCAGAACCGCGCCAAGGCCGCGACCGCCCGGCTCCGCGCCATGCCGGCGATGCTGGCGCAGGGCGAGAAGAATCTGGACAAGCCGGTCAAACTTTTCTCCCAGCTCGCGATCGCCTCCGGCCGCGCGATCGATCCGCTTTTCAACGACAGCCTGATGACGCTGGCGAAGGATCTTCCGCCTAACGAAAAGGAAGAGCTGACCCAGGCGCGCGACGCGGCGCTGAAGGCGGTGCATGAATTTGCCGATCGGCTCGAGGCCCGCCTGCCGCAGATGGTCGACTTCGCGCCGATGGGTGAGAAGAATTACAACGATTACCTGAAGCGCGTCCTGCTCCTGCCGCTGAGTGCGGCCGAGGTGGAAATGATCGGGCGGGTGGAACTGGCTCATTTCCGCACCCTCGAAGCCTGGCTGCCCGATCCGTCGCTGGCCGATCCCGACCCGGCGCGGAGCAAAAATATTCCGCCGGATCAGGCGTCGTTCCTGAAAGCCTACGAGAGCCGGCAGGCCGGCATGATCCAGTTCCTGAAACAGAAGAAGCTGGTGACGTTGCCCGACTACCTCGGGAAATTTGAAATCCGGCAGCTGCCGGAAGCGTTCAAGCCGACCAGCCCCGGCGGCTTCATGAATCCGCCCGGCGTTTACGACAAGGACCCGAGCGGGTTTTATTTCATCCCGACTTACAATCCCGAGTCGAAGAACTTCTACATCCGCGCCGCGATCGAAGATCCGCGGCCGATCCTCGGGCATGAAGGAATTCCGGGGCATTTCATGCAGCTCTCGATCGCCAACCACGTGAAAGAAGAGATCCGCCGCCAGCACGGCGACAATCTTTTCGTCGAAGGCTGGGCGCTCTACGGCGAGGAGATGCTGATGCGCGCCGGGCTTTACCCGGTCGATTCAGCGTCACAAGGCCAGATCCTGCGGCTGGCGCGTTATCGCTCGGCGCGGATCGGGGTGGACGTGAATTTGCACACCGGCAAATGGACCTTCGAACAGGCGGTCCAATATTTCATGGAAGCGGGCGGGCTCGATCGCGAGGCGGCGGAAGGTGAAGCGGCAGGCGCGGCTTCCAGCCCGACGCAGAAGATCAGCTACATCACGGGGAAGTGGCAGATCATGGAATTGTTAGGCCGTTACCGCGACAAGATGGGGAAAAACTTCCGGCTCGGCCAATTCCACGACGACCTGATCAAGAACGGCAGTCTTCCGCTCTCCGTCATCGAATGGATTATGCTCGACGATTCTTCGGCGATCGAAAAAGCGCTGCCCTGAATCAGGGCTTCTTCGGCTTCGGAGTTTCGTCCGGCGGCAGCGTGCGCCGGGGCCGGGCGGTCGGCGTGGGTGTCGCGGTGGAGTTCGCCTTTTTTTCCTGATATTCGAGGCGCGCTTTCCGATTCTTCGCGTCCTGGTTGCCCGGCTCCAGGCTCAGGACCTTGTCACAGTCGGCGATGCCCTTGGCATAGTCGCCTTTCAGCTCATAGACGTAGCTGCGATCGAGGTAGCCTTCTTTCCCTTTCGGCTTGTCCTGGACGATCTTGCTGAAGTCCTCGATCGCCTTGTCGTATTCCTTCATGTTCCAGTAAGCGAAGGCGCGCCGGTCGAGAATGGCCGGGTCATCCTTTTCCTTCAGGACGACGTTGTAATCATCGACCGCTTTTTTGTAGTCCTTCTTCTGGAGATAAGCGAAGGC
>JALYQE010000355.1 GCA_030855965.1 Verrucomicrobiota bacterium
ACGCATCAGCGGGAACTGTGGCACCTGGTCGGACGACCGGACTGTTCTCTATTGCACACAGCGGGCTGATCTGGGCTACGATCGTGAGTTATACCCATGCTCAGAGCCGGAATCGTAGGTCTCCCGAACGTCGGCAAGTCGACGCTGTTCAATGCCATCACCCGGACGCGGAAAGCCGAGGCGGCGAATTATCCGTTCTGCACCATCGATCCGAACCTCGGGGTCGTGACCGTGCCCGACCCGCGGCTCGAAGTCCTCTCCCAGCTTTCGCATTCGCAAAAGATCATCCCAGCCGCGATCGAGTTCGTCGACATCGCCGGGCTGGTTAAAGGCGCCAGCGCCGGCGAAGGGCTCGGCAACCAATTCCTCAGCCACATCCGGGAAGTGAACGCGATCGTGCAGGTCGTGCGTTGTTTTGAGAACGGCGACATCCATCACGTCAGCGGCACGATCGACCCGGTGCGCGACATCGAGGTCATCAACACTGAGCTCATCCTGGCCGATCTCGCGTCGCTCCAAAAACGGCACGACCGTTTGCAGAAGGAAGTCCGGGCCGGCTCCAAAACCGCCAAGGCAGAAGTCGCTCTCATCGATAAATTGCTTCCCCATCTCGACTCCGGGAAACCGGCGATCACGCTCGAGCTGGCCGACGAAGAAAAGATCACGGCGCGCGAATTTTTCCTCCTCACCTCCAAGCCGACCCTCTTTGCCTGCAACGTGGCAGAGAGCGATTTGGCGTCTGTCGCCGCGGGCGTTGTAGCTGTAGCCGGGGACGCTGTCCCCGGTCTCCAAGCTGGATCTCCCGCGGCCGGGGACAGCGTCCCCGGCTACAATGCGCTCCAGCACGTTCGCGCGGTGCACAATTACGCGCGCCATCATTTCGCGACCGAAGCAGTCGTAATCAGCGCCCAGATAGAAAGCGAATTGGTTGACCTGCCGGAAGCCGAAGCCGCCGAATACCTGCGCGACCTTGGGGTCAAGGAAAGTGGAGTCGGCGCGCTCATTCGCGCCGTCTACCATCTGCTCGGGCTGCGCACTTACCTCACGACCGGCGAAAAAGAAACGCGCGCCTGGACGATCCACGAAGGCGACAAGGCCCCGGCCGCGGCCGGCGTCATCCACTCCGATTTCGAGCGCGGCTTCATCGCCGCGGAGACGGTCCACTTCGACGACCTGGTGTCGTTAGGCTCCTTCGCCAAGGCGCGCGAAGCGGGCAAGCTCCGGATTGAAGGCAAGGAATACGTCGTCAAAGACGGCGACGTCGTTGAGTTCCGTTTCAACGTTTGATTTCCAAGGCCGGATAGAAAACGCCTGGTCGAGGGATCGGCAAGCCATCCAACTCGAACTCGGCCTCCGCGGGACCACGGCTCGGCGACGAGGCGGTCGGGCGCCACAAGAGCGCAGCGGGACCGCCCATTTTGGGCGGCGACGCCGGGTTGTGTCTGGGCCTCAGCAAGAGCAGGGAGGAAAAGCGCTACAAGATCGCCTTGCGGAACATGACTCACCTCATCGAACGATGAAGCTCGCGCCCACAGCGAGGGGTCGAGTACTGCCGGTACCCCCCCGCCGTGGCGTCGAGCTTTATTCACACGGGCTACCGTCGAAGTCCTCGATGAGGTTGACACAGGTACCTGATCCTTCCTCCTGCGTGCTCCCATTGTACGAGCCACTGCCGGTGCTGCGCATGTTTCCCGCATCCTTCTCGTAAGAGTTGCCGTTGAAGTGGCCAGTGCCTTGGACGCGGATGAGCACGTTTCCACGGCCGCTCTCCTCGATGTTGCCGTTATAGAGGCCGCCATCCTGGACGCGAACCGTCACATGCCCGTCTCCTCGCTCAAAGATGCTGTCGTCGAAGACGTTCTCGGGACCGACCGTGACGTTCACCGATCCGCCACCGTACTCGTCGATATTACCATTGATGTCGGCGCCTAACTGGACGGTGATGTTCCAATCGGCCCCCTCATCTCCCTGCTCTATGTTGCCGTTGACCAGTGAGCCGGCCGCAATGGTACAGTCGCGATCGACGACGAGGTTGGCATTCACGTCGACCGTCACCACGCCGCCAGGAAACGAGCTACAAAAGACTTCGTCCGCACGTGCGCTCCCTACCGAAGCCATGAGCAGGGTTGCGGCAAGGGCCGGCAGGACCACCAATGATCGGATTTTCTTCATCCGATCGAGCGAAACCGCTTTGCCGTTCCCATCCGCTCCGGCAGAGTAGCCGCCAGACCGCGGAGGCCTATCGAGATTCGAGGAGCCCGTTCTTTCCCGTGTTTGTGCTGCGTCGTAGTCTTTCATGACCGTACAGTAAGATTCGACCTCGAATGCTCAACAAGTTTTTCGCGAATCGGTCTTTCCGGGATAATAAGGCGCCCATAGCTCAGCCGGATAGAGCCGCGAAGCTGGCAAGCTGCGGATCGAAGGCAAGGAACACGTGGTCAAGGATGACGACGTGGTAGAATTCCGCTTCAACGTCTAGCGCGCGCCAAGAAAAGAAATTTGGAAGCCAGGACAGGGCCAAGAAATCCGTATCCTGGCTTCCTAGTTTCCAGATCTTGAACCGCTCTACTCGCCGAGGTAAAGAATCCGGCCGCACTGTTCGCAGCTCACGATCTCGAGGCCGCCTTTGACCCGGACCGAAGTCGCGGTCGTCACCTTCATGTGACAGCCGGTGCAGAACTCGTGCTCCAGCGCGACGACAGCAGCGTCGCCCTTGCTGAGGAAGAGGCGGTTGAACCGGTCGAGCAAATCTTCGTCGACTTTAGCGGCCAGTTCTTCCAGCTCCTTTTTTAAATCTTCGAGACGAGCGGCAAGCGTCGCCTCTTTGGAATCCAGGTTTGCGACCTGCTTGGCGATCGATTCCTTGGCCGCGGCGGTCTGCTTGTCCTCGGTCGCGATCTGGGCCTTAAACACGTCGGCCTGCTCCATCAATTCCAGTTCCTGGTCCTCCAACGCGCTGATCTCGTTTTGATAGCGCTCGATCTCGCGGCCCATCGCGGAAAATTCGTCGTTCTTGCGCGTCTCATATTGCTGCGTCTTGAGCCGCGCGATGCTCTCGCTGCGCGTCCCGACATCGAGCTCGAGGCGTTTCTTTTCCACCTCGATGTGGCGGGCCTTGTCCTTCGTTGCCTCGAGGCTGGCGGAGGCGGCGGCGACCTGGGCGTCGAGCGATTTGCGCTCGTGCGGCAGGCTCTTCAGCTCGGCTTCGACCTGGCGAATTTTCTGAGCGCGATCCTGCAGGATGAGGAGTTGCTCCAATTCGACTTGCACGCGCGCATGTTAGGAGGGCGCGGGGGCGGCGTCAACGATCCGACCACGAAGGACACGAAATTCACGAAGGCGAAAACAGATTCCTGCCTGAAATCCTTCGTGCTCTTCCTGTCCTTCGTGGTGGTGTTATAAACGCCCGAGCACGATGCAGGCGTTGATCCCGCCGAAGCCGAAGGAGTTGCTCAGGATATGATCGACCCGCAGCTCGCGTCCGTGACCCGGGACAACGTCGAGATCGCAGGCCGGGTCGGCATTTTCCCAGTTCAAAGTCGGCGGCACCCAATCGCGATCGATCGCGAGAGCACAGATCGCGGCCTCGATCGCGCCGGCCGCGCCTAACGGGTGACCGGTGTAAGGCTTTGTCCCGCTGACCGGGATTTTCCGCGCGTGCGCGCCGAAGACTTCCTTGATCGCCATCGTCTCGGTGCTGTCGTTGAGCTGGGTCGAGCTGGCGTGGGCGTTGATGTAATCGATCTGCTCCGGCGCCAACTTCGCGTCGGCCAGCGTCTCGCGCATCGCGCGAATGCACGACTCGCCGGTGGGCAGCGGCGAGGTCATGTGGAAGGCGTCGTTGTTTAAACTGTAGCCGAGCACTTCCGCGTAGATGTGCGCCCCGCGGGCCCGGGCGTGCTCCAGTTCCTCGATGATGAGCGAGGCCGCGCCTTCGCCCATGACGAAGCCATCGCGCAATCGGTCAAACGGCCGGCAGGCGATCGCCGGCTCCTGTTGGCTCATCGTTTTAATGAAGGCAAATGCGCCAAAGGTGAGCTGACTCAGCGGGGATTCCGCGCCGCCCGCGACCATGACGTCGGCAAAATCATCGCGGATGTAGCGGAGCGCTTCGCCGACCGCGATCGTCCCGCTGGCGCAACTGTTCGAGTTCGTCGTCCCGGCTCCGCGGAAGCCGAATTCGATCGCGATATTGGTGTGACCCGAGCCGCCGAAGACCTGGAGCGCGAGCGTCTGGTTGACCGCGCGACTGCCTTTTTCCAAAAAATGCGCGTGCTCGCTTTCGGCGTTGGCGATTCCGCCCAGGGCGGTGCCGAAGCTGACCCCGATGCGGTGTTGCGGCGCCTCGCGCGACCACTCGATCCCGGCGTCATCGAGCGCGAGCTTGGCCGAGGCGACGGAAAATTGCGCATAACGATCGAGCCGCTTCAGCCGATGCGGCGGAAAAAATTCCTCCGGTTTCCACTGCGGAATCTCAGCTGCGCAATGCGCATTGAAAATTGAGCTATCGAAACTTTCCAGCTGCCGGATGCCGCTCCGCTCCGCTCGCAGACCGTTCCAGAATTCCTCTCGCCCGATGCCGACCGAAGTGATCGGCCCGAGCCCGGTGATGACGGCGCGACGTTTGGGCTGAGCCATGAAGTGGATTCGACTCTCAGCCTTCCCGGGATGCTGCGACAGGAGTTTTTTCGAGATGCGCCTTCATCGCCCGCAAGGTCTGGTTCGCGACATGATGAATAAAGAAGCCGCCGATGATCGGCTCGGCGATCGGCGCCAGGGCCGCGACCCGAAAGCGCAGGACGTGCGCGATCTCCACCAGAACGCCGAGCGGCGTCTCCTGGAAGGTCCAGACCACTTTCATCCCGCGAGTGAATTTTTTCAGGTGCAGAAACCGCAGCTCCATCCGCTCGCGATCGACCACAAACTCGGAGGTCCATGAAATCGGGATGCCGGAGCGGAGCGCGGCCATCTCGACAATGCTGCGCTGGGCGTTGCTCTCGAGGAAACGGATGTAGCGATAATGCGGCAGGATGCTGGGCCAGTTCTCGAGCGCGCCCGCAGTCTCGAAGATCGCATCGCGCGGAGCTTGGATGATGATGGAGTTACCGGTCTGCATGAAAGTTTCCGTGGAAAAGAGCGGTCAGGATAAACGGCGAAGGCCGCCGTGCAATGCATGGACGAGAGATGGGAACGGGAAATTCGTAACAATTACGAAAGAATTCGATCGCTCCCGGGGGCGACGGGCCGGTTCCCCCCTGTTGGGCCGCTATTTACGGCCCGAAAGAGCGGGTTTTGAGGCACCTTTTCCGGAGCCGGCGGCGCGGGCGGTCGGATATTTGACCCGATATTGAAGGAAGCATTCCTCCCCCACCGTGCGCATCTCGACCAGGGCACATTGCACCGTCGCCGGGAGAAAGCCGGTTCCCCGTCCGGTGAGGGTGGGCGCATCTTTCCCGCCGAAAACATAGGGCGCGATGGTGAGATTGAGTTGATCGACCAACTGCAATTCGAGCAGCCCGCGGAACAACTCCGCCCCGCCCTCGCAGGCGACCCGGCGCACATTGTATTCGCTGCGCAGAATCTGGAGCATACGCACGAGGTTGACCGTGCGCGCCTCGCTCAAGCGCAAGGTCGCTTTCTCACGCAGTGCGACCTGGTACTTTCTCGGCATGCGCGTGGTCGAAAAAATCACTATGCGCGAGAAATCGTTTTGGAAAATATGAAGTGCGGGATCGATCCGGCCTTCATTGGAAACAAGGACGCGCAACGGATAAGGCGCCTGCCCGCGGGTCTGGCGCTCGGCCCGCATCTTCGGATCAGGCAGGCCGAGCCGGACGTTGTCGCGGCTGAGAGTGCTGCGCCCGATGAGCACGGCGTCGCCTAACGACCGCATGCGCAAGAGATGAAGCTTGTCTTCGCGCGAGGTGAAATCGACCGGCGAGAAAGTGCGGGTGGTGATTTTGCCATCGACCGTCATGGCAAAAGTCGCCGCGACCAGCGGGCGCGTGCGCCGGGCAATGTGGGAGGGGCCTTTGCGCCCCGATGCGCGACCCTGGTCCAGCTGAGAAATGACAGGCCTAGCCCCGGTAGGGCGAGACTCCGTCGAGCCTGAGCGCGCATCCCGTTTCACAAAGCCAAGTTCCCTCCCCGGCTCGACAGAGTCTCGCCCCACCGTTGCGAGCAGCGGCGCCCAAAACTTGCCATCCTAATCGCTCTCGGTGATTTCATGCTCCAGCGTCGCCACTTCCTTGCGCATCTCGCTCAGCTTTACGTGTCCCGCCTGCCCGCTCGGTTTGTAAAAGAAATAAACGATCCCGCCCGGCGCGCAGCAGACGAGCATGACGAGAAAACTCATCGAGCCGATCAGGACCGCGACCGCTTCCGGCACGCCGGCCAATCCGTGGAGCATGATCTGGAAAACCTTCTCGCGCAGGCCGACCCCGGCGAAGCTGATCGGCAAAGACGAGATGGTGCGCTCGATTGGCATGATGGCGAAGAAATCGATCACCGCGACCTTGGCCCGAAAGGCGTAGGCGACGCAGAGGAAGGTGGTGAAAGTGGCGAGGTGCGCGACGACCGAGGCGCCGAGGGCCGCGAGGGTGGCGCGCCAATGATGGGCGTAGAGGTGGTAGGCGGCGGAGAGCTCGATCAGCTTCTCCCGTCCGGGAAAACGCTGCGGCAGTTTGTGCGCGAGATTTGCTCCGCTCACGACGAACGAAGTCAGAAGCATGAGGACGGCGCTGCCCAGCACCGCGAGAAGAATCCAGACGAGGTTGCGTGTCTCCGGGAGCTGGGTCAGCCAGCGGTAACGCAGGGCGATAAGAGCGCCGGTGATGGCGATGAGCGCGACCAGCCCGACCATGCGATCGAAGACGACGGCGAGGAGCGCGCCCGTTGCTTTACCCGGCGTTTCCTTGAGCAGGAGATAGCTCTTCATGATGTCGCCGCCGGTGCCGCCGGGCAGGAACTGGTTGTAAAACATGCCGATGAGGAACAAGCCCGAGACCCGCGGAATGCTCAGGTGAATCCGCTGCACCTTGAGCAAAATGTGCCAGCGCACCCCCGCCGCAAACTCGACCATGAGATAGGCCAGGATCGCCCCCGCGATCCAGCGATAATCGGCGCTGCGCAGGGCTGCGCCCATCTTCTCCCGCTTCTGCGGGTCGTGAAAGACCCAGTAAAGAACCGCAAGCGTGACCGCGATCTGGAAAACGGCCGCAAGAATCTTTTTCATTTACCGAAATGCTCCTCCCAGAGCGCGACCGACCGGCGAATTTCCGCGACGGTTTTGCGCGGGCTCATTTCCCAAACGAAAAGACATTCCGGCGAGAGGAGCGGGATCAGCTCGGTCAGTTTCGCACTCCCGGCAAAAGGCGGCTGGTGATCCTGCGCCGGCCAAACGCAATCCTGGACGTGGCATCCGAGCGTGCGCGGACCGATGGCGCGGAGCCATTCCGCGTGATCGACGAAGCCGAGGTTTTCCTTGATCTGGATGTGCCCGATGTCGTGCCAGTAACCGACCTGCGGCGACGCCAGCTCGTCGAGCAACGGCGGGATTTCGCGTTCGCTCGGGATTTCCTCGTAGCCGCGCCGGCCCTCGATCCCGAGCCGGACGTTTTTGGCCGCGGCATGTTCGATGATCGGCTTGAGGCATTCCTTCACCTTGGCGAGATAACCGGGCGCGGCCGCCTCGCGTTGCGCAACCGCCGCCACCTTACGTCGCACATATTCGCGGGAAAACATCTCCCCGGCCTTGGCCAGCGCGATCAACGGCTCGGTCACCGGTTTCATCGGCACCTTCCCGAGATGGAGAACGACAAAGGGCGCTTCGAGCCGGGCGGCGAAGTCGATCGTCTGGAGGGTTTGCTTGACCGCGCGCTGCCGTTCCGCGGCCGAGCTGCTCGAGAAGGTGTAGCAATCGGGCGACGCCCCCATGACCTCGACCGGCAGCGGACAGAAATTATGCAGGCTGCTGAAGCGCACTTCGCCAGCCTCGAACATTTTCTGCACGCCCGGCATGAGGGAAATGCGGGTGCCGTGGCCGAGTTCGACCAGGTCAAAATCGAACTCGCCCTTGATCTCGCGCAGCATCTCGTCGCCCGCGGTGTGGCGGCTGGAATTCCAGCAGGTGGAAAAGGAGAGCATCAGGTTTGCCTAACGAAATCTAGGAGGCAGCGGCGGCCGCTTCGGGGGGCGAGCTGGTAACCGGCGTGGGCGAGTCGTTCAGGGCACCGCCGATGCGGCTGAGAATGAAGAGCGCGGTCACGCCGTAACCGATGGCCGACCAAAAAAGCGCGGTGCGCATTCCAATCACGTCGGCCACACTCGTGACCCCGAGACCGGTCAGCGGCATGAGGCCGAAAAAGCTCAGGCCCATCACCGCGGAGACGCGTCCGCGCAGATAAGCCGGGGCGCGTTCCTGCACGATCGTGTTGGAGAGGCCGAAGATGAGCGAGAGGCCGAAGGAAGTGACGACGAGCGCGGCCGCGGCCAGGCCAAAGCCTTCGACCCCGCTTAGGCCCAGGACCGCGAGCATGACGGCGATCGTGCTCGCGACCATTCCCGCCAGCCGGCGCGGGCGCGGAATCGACACCAGCGCGATCGCCCCCACGACCGAGCCACCGGCCGACGCCGCCATCAGGTAACCCAGTTGCGCGGGCCCGAGGTGCAGGACGTCGCGGACGTAGAGCGGCATCA
The DNA here is from genome assembly GCA_030855965.1 of Verrucomicrobiota bacterium. Taxonomy (GTDB): domain Bacteria; phylum Verrucomicrobiota; class Verrucomicrobiia; order Chthoniobacterales; family UBA10450; genus Palsa-1392. The sequence continues at coordinate 8,698 of JALYQE010000355.1, forward strand.
TGACCGAGACGCTGGGAAAAATAAAAATCGTCATGGAAGCGATCATCCCTACCATCGCAAGACTCGGTTTATCGGCGCGGACATAACGAAAGCCGTCCTTGAAACCGCTGGCGCGTTTCTCCTCCTCCTCCTTGCTCCCGAGCGCGCGCGGTGGAAGCGAAAGGAGCGCGACGATGAGCGCGACAAAAGTAAAGGCATTGACGAAAAACGCCGTCGCCGCGCCCCAGGCAGCCACGACGATCCCGGCGACCGACGGCCCGACGAGACGCGAACAGTGGAAGACGCCGCGATCGAGCGCCACGGCGGCGGCGATCTCCTCGTGTTTGACCAACTCCGGCACGAGCGCAGAGAGGGCGGGATGTTCAAAAGCGAAAGCGATGCCTAACAAACCCGCGAAGGTGATGATGTGCCAGATTTGAACGCGCCCGGTGAAGATGAGCAGGCCGAGCGCGAGGGCGAGCGCGATTTGCACCACCTGGGTCCAGACGAGGATCTTGCGCTTGTCGAAACGATCGGCGGCGGAGCCGCCAAACATGGTCAGGAAAAGCATCGGCATGCCGGCGGCAAAGTTCACCATGCCGAGCATGATCGCCTTGTTCGTCAGTGTGCTCATGATCCAGCCCTGGGCCATGATCTGCATCCAGGTGCCGGTATCGGAGATGGAAGTGCCGATGAGGTAACGGCGGAACGGACCCGCCCGGAGCAGGGCGCGAGTATCGCGTCCCCAGGGTTTCTTGCCGGCGCTCATCGGACGAAACAGATACGCGGTGAAGCGGGGAGCCGCAATTTCGCCCCGCCAGCGCGCGCGCGGCGCGCCGGACTAGCTGCGTTCGTCGAGCGGGACTACTTTCTTGCCGACCGGCTCGCCCACGTATTCGCTCAGCGGACGATAAAGGCGGTTGTCCTCGAGCTGCTCGAGAACGTGCGCGCACCAACCGGAGCAGCGCGCGATGGCGAAGACCGGGGTGAACAAATCGGTCGGAATGCCTAACGAATAGTAAACGGTCGCGGAATAGAAGTCGACGTTCGCGTTCAGGTTTTTCTTTTCCTTCATCAACTGCGCGATCCGCTCCGACATGTTGATCCATTTCGGATCGCCCAGTTTCTGGCTCAGCTTCACCGCCATCTTCTGCAGGTGCGGCGCGCGCGGGTCGAGCGTCTTATAAACCCGGTGGCCAATGCCCATGATCTTCTTCTTCTGCGCGAGCTGTTCGTCGATGTAGGCGTCGACTTTGTCTTCGCTCCCGATTTCCTCCAGCATCTGGATCACGCCCTCGTTCGCGCCGCCGTGGAGCGGTCCTTTCAAGGTCCCGATCGCCGAAGTGATGGCGGAATAAATATCGCTCAAGGTCGAGATCGTGACCCGGGCGCTGAAGGTCGAAGCGTTCATCCCGTGGTCGGCGTGGAGGACGAAAGCGACATCGAGCGTGTCGATCGCTTCTTGCGACGGATCTTTGCCATCCATGAGGTAAAGAAAGTGCGCGGCTTCGCCGAGATCGTCGCGCACCGGGGGCAGTTCTTTGCCCTGCCGCGCGCGATGAAAATAAGCCGCGATGACGCCAATCTTGGCCGTGATGCTGCGGGCGCGCTCGAGATTCATGGCCGCGGTCGCTTCCTTATCCATGTCATCGACGTAGAGGCCGAGCATGCTGACGGCGGTGCGGATCACATCCATCGGCGCGGCATCTTTGGGCGCGCTCTTGAGGAAATCGATCACGCCCTGCGGAAGCTGACGCTGACCCCGCAGGGTCTTGGCACAGCTCTCGAGCTCGGCGCGATTCGGCAGCTTGTTGTTCCAAAGCAGGTAAACGACTTCCTCGTAGGTCACCTTGCCGGCCAGCTCATTGATGTCGTAGCCGCCATAATTCAACTGCCCTTTATCGCCCACCACCGCGCTCAGGCGGGTCGAGTTGGCAACAATTCCTTCGAGACCTCTGGCTGTGACGGGCATGGCTACTTCTGTCCTTTCATTTGCGTGATCAATGTATCGGCCATGGTCGCGGGCGTCTCAGCCACGGCGACGCCGGCGGCTTTGAGCGCCTCTATTTTGCCTTCGGCCGTTCCCTTGCCTCCGGAGACAATCGCCCCGGCGTGGCCCATCCGGCGTCCCGGCGGGGCGGTCGCGCCGGCGATAAAGGCGGCGACGGGTTTCTGGCAATTGTCCTTGATCCAGGCCGCGGCTTCTTCTTCGGCCGAGCCGCCGATTTCGCCGATCAAAATCATCGCCTCGGTCTTGGGATCATCATTGAAAAGTTTGACCGCATCGAGGTGCGACATGCCGTTGATCGGGTCGCCGCCGATTCCGATGCAGGTCGATTGGCCATAACCGCGCGAGGTGAGCTGCCAGACCGCCTCGTAAGTGAGGGTGCCGCTGCGCGAGATAACGCCCACGTTGCCGGGCTTGTGAATGTAGCCGGGCATGATCCCGATTTTGCACTCGCCCGGCGTGATGATGCCGGGGCAATTCGGGCCGATGAGCCACGACTTCTTGCCGGTCATCGCCGCTTTCACCCGCATCATGTCGATGACCGGGATGCCTTCGGTGATGCAAATCACGAGCTCGACTCCGGCATCGACCGCTTCCAAAATTCCATCCGCCGCGCCCGCGGCCGGAACGAAAATCACCGAGACATTGCAGCCCGTTTCCTCGCGCGCTTCCCAGACCGTATCGAAGACCGGGACCTTGCTTTCGAATTTCTGGCCGCCCTTTCCGGGCGTGACGCCAGCAACCACGTTGGTGCCGTATTCCATGCACTGCTTCGCATGAAAACCGCCTACGCTGCCGGTGATGCCCTGCACACAGAGCCTGGTGTTTTTATCGACGAGGACTGACATTCGTTAGGCTGTTTTGCGTTTGTGCACGAGCAGTTTGTTCCCGTCCGGGTCGCGGAACTGCGCCATCCAGCAGACGGGCGTTTCCGTTTTCTCCATGTCGAAGGTGACGCCGCGTTTTTGCAGCTGCGCGATCGCGGCATCGATGTCGTCGACTTCGAACGCGATCGTGGTGCCATCCCGCGAAGGCTGCCAGGCCGGGTGCTGCCCGACGCCGAGCGTGACCGCGCCGATTTCGTATTCCACCCAAGGAACACCCTCGGCCTGCGAGGCGGGTTTCAACTCCAGCGTCTCTTCGTAAAATTTACGCGCGCGCGCGAAATCGCTCACCGCGATCGCGACAAAAGCCACTTCCTTGATCACGCTTTACCCTCCGCGGCCTTGACCGCCTTTTGCGCCGCATCGGCCAGGTCGTCCGCCGCGATGACCGCGAGGCCGCTCTCCGCGATCAATTTCTTGCCCGCCTCGACGTTCGTTCCTTCCAGCCTAACGATCAGCGGCACCGGCAGCTGGACCGCCTTGACCGCGTCGATGATCGCCTGAGCGATGATGTCGCATTTCATGATCCCGCCGAAGATGTTGACCAGGATCGCCTTCACGTTCGGATCCGAGACGAGGAGCTTGAAGGCGTCGGTCACCTGCTCCTTCGTCGCACCGCCGCCGACATCGAGGAAGTTGGCCGGGCTGCCGCCGTAAAATTTGATGATGTCCATCGTCGCCATGGCAAGGCCGGCGCCGTTGACGAGACAGGCGATGTTGCCGTCGAGCCCGATGTAATTGAGGCCGTGCTTGGAGGCTTCGACTTCGCGTGGATCTTCTTCCGCCGTGTCCCGCATCGCCGCGATCTCGGGATGCCGATAAAGCGCGTTGTCGTCGAAGTTGAATTTCGCATCGAGCGCGAGGACCTCGCCCTTTTTCGTCACCACCAGCGGGTTCACTTCCACCATCGAGCAATCCGATTCGATGAAGGTGCCGTAGAGCGCGCTGAAAAGTTTCGCCGCCGGCTTGATCTGGTCGGAATTGAACCCGAGCTGCTTCGCCAGTTTGCGGGTTTGAAAGGGTTGCAACCCGGCCAGCGGATCGACCGGCTCGCGGATGATCTTCTCCGGCGATTTCTCGGCCACGGTTTCGATTTCCACCCCGCCTTCCGTGCTCGCGACAATCAATGGCGCCGAAGTCTCTCGATCCAGCAACACGGCAAAATAAATCTCGCGCTCGATGTCAACCGACTCCGCGATCAGCACCTTGTTTACGACCCGCCCGGCAGGGCCGGTCTGGTGCGTAACCAGCGTCTGGCCGAGCATCTTGCCCGCGACGTCGCGCACTTCGGCAGGCGATTGCACGAGGTGCACGCCGCCTTTGAAACCATTCGCAAAAGTCCCCTTTCCGCGTCCGCCGGCGTGGACCTGCGCCTTCACCACCAACTCGTTCGTCCCGAGTTCGCGCGCGATCTGTTCCGCCTCCTCCGGCGTTTCGGCCACTTTCCCACGGGGGGTGGCCGCGCCGAATTTCTGCAGCAGTTCTTTCGCCTGGTATTCGTGAATATTCATCCCGGGTTGCGCGAGCGGTTCACTAAGCCCGCGAAGTGCGCGGCGAGCAATCGTTTTTCTTGACGCGGGCGCACTTTACTCTTCCCCGCCGCCACGGGCCGCTTGGAATTCGCCCGGTTAGGGCAAGTTATACGCTTCCACCAACCCGACACCGACCGTGCCTCCGACTCCGCTAAGAATCGCCGTGTAAGCGCCGGGAGCGAGTGAAATGCTGATCGCCGACTCGCGCTCATCCCTGGGCGCCAAACCAGCCGCCATAATCTCCGCTTCCTGCGTGTCTTTCCAATTGTCGTTAGATGCGATTTTCGATCCTTCCGCGTCGTAAAGGTCGAGTTGCGGATCCCCCAAAGGATCATTGAGCATGAATTCAAAGATCGACGGCCCGATTCCCCGGATCACCATCTTCGCCGGGTCTGTCCCGCTGATAATCAGTCCGCCGATCATGACATCGTCGCCCGACCCGACACCGCCCCGCGTCGAAAGATTCGCGAGCCGAGACTCCCCGCCACCGAGATTATAGACTTCGGCCAGAGCAACACCCATGGTCTCACTCACGCCACGGATCTGCACGGTGTAATACCCCGGCGCGAGAGAACGGTAGAGAGCTGGCTCGAGCGGGTTGGTCGGCGCAAGACCGGAACTAATTAAGGCATCGGCTCGTCGGTCCGATTGCCAATCGTCGTTTGATCCGATCTGCTCGCCCAAAAAGTTGTAGAGCGTAAGCGTCGGGTTGTCCAGAAGTCCGGGAATTGACTCTCCGCCTGATCCCAGACTGGGTGCGATCCCTCGCATCACGATATCCTGCACGTCGGCGCCGCTGACGATGAAGCCGGCGATCAAAACGTGATATCCCACCCCGACATTGGCCCGGGTCGAAATATTTTGGGCTCGCTCATCCGGATAAATGACCAGCGTGAGAGTGGCCGTTACGGCGCGAGTCGCATCGCCCGCTGTGACCACGACTTCGAAGGTGCCATCCTCGATCGGGATGCCGGAAATAACCTTGGTCGCGTCATCGAAAGTCAGTCCGGCGGGCAAGCCGGTCACGTCGATCGTGGTCGGCTGGAACAAAATGGGCACCTGAAAACTCGTCAGCTCGCCGGTTGTGCCATAAAAAGTGGCCGTGACATCGGCCAGCAGGTCGTAGATATCGAGGAAGTCCTCGCTGGCCACGAAGAGATAGCGGCCCGATTCATCCGTGATCAGATCCGAGAGCGTATCGTTCAACAACGGGAGAGCGGAGAACTGCTCCGCGGTGGCGGTATCAAAGAGGGAAACCTGCTGGGCGCCGGCGCGATGTTCATACACCACGCCGTCGTCCGGGCTGAACGTGAGGAAGGAGGGCTGCGCGCCAATCGGCAAGCTCCCCAGCCGCATGGAAAAATTCATCGAGTCGATCAGATCGGTCAGCGGTGAGGCCGGGTCGGCGTTATTGCCGTCGACATTCGGATACGCAAGCAATGTCCCGTCATGACTGAGCTTCAGGTCGACGCCGCCGTTGCCGGTGGTGGAGGGATCCGAGGTTTCCAATAAAGCCGGAGTTGCCGTCGAGACGTCGTACCTTTTCAAGGTCGAAGGAGCGACCCGGGCATCGCCGAAATAAAGCGTCGTGAAGTCCGAGCTGATTTGCAGCAGCCCTTGACGACCGGGAGCCGGATCGAGCGTTGCCTGCGTCCCACCGGTCGTGGCATCGACCTGGATGAGACCGTCCACATCTTCCAGCGGGGTGAGATAAAGCCGGTTGCCAAGACCCGCCGCCACCTGCCATGGCCTGATCGCCACCGTCAGCGGCTGCAAGGTGGCGAGCGTGGTGAGATCGATCACGCCGACGCGGGTGGTGCCGCTGAGTGCCACGTAAAGAGAAAGCCCATCGGGCGAGAGCGCCATTCCCGCCGGCGCCAACCCGACTGGAATCGTCTGCGTGAAGAGGCGAGTCTGGGAATCGATCACTGCCACCGCATCGTCGGCCATCAGGCTCGCGTAGATCCGATGCCGCGCCGGGTCGGCCACAAACCGGTGAACTTGCAGATCAAACCTCGCGACCAAATTGTCGGCGGAGCTTTCGAGGACGGAAACGAGCAGGAGCGCAAACGCGAGGAAGATACGGCGTTTCATGGGTATTTCAGAGTTATAAGGGAAAGACTCGGCAGTTTTCTGTCAATGAGTGGGAAAGCGCGAAGCCGATACTCGGGAAGATATCGCTCCGCCACGTTGCAGTCAAAGTGGCTCGCCCCTTTCCAAAACTCTGCGACCT
>JALYQE010000345.1 GCA_030855965.1 Verrucomicrobiota bacterium
GATGACGGGACCAATTTGGCCGACGGCGGTAGGATGACGCTGGAAGACGGGACGGTGGTGCAAAAGGTGCGCACCACCTACGAAAAAGGGGCGGGCGATGCGGGCGGCATGCACACCTGGACTTACATGTTAGATCCGCAAACCGGTCGCCTGGTTTGCAATCATCTCGAATACGAAGCCGGCAAATACGACTGGACCGAGTATTTCGACGAGAAGCCCATTGGCGCCATGCTCCTCTCGACCAAGCGAGTCGGTTATGGCGCGGACGCGAATGGCAAGGTCGGTCCGAAGCGTTCGGAAACGACCTACGACGAAATCCAGATCAACGTCGATTTTCCAAAAGACACCTTCAAGTTTCTGCGCTGACAGACTTGTTTTTTAGGGCGTCGCAGGTTTTTCAAACCCTTTTTAGTCCGACATTGCCACTCCGAGAGAAAGGCCGTAGTAAAGATTCCTCCGCTCATTAGCAGGCGGAAAAAATCCAGTCAGACGCGATGAAGTAAGGAAATCATGGACAAAACCAGCACGCAGGATTTCCAAAAACGGCTCGGCCGGGTGGAAGAACTAATAGCGGCGCTGGAAAGCACGCCCGACGAAGCCGTGCGCGAGCAGGTGCGCGAACTGATTCAGTGCCTGCTCGAATTGCACGGCAAGGGCCTCGATCAAATCCTCAGCGTGGTTTACGACGCCGGCATCGGTGGTTCGGCGGTGATCGATGAACTCAGCCGCGATCAGTTGATTTCTGGTCTGCTTCTCCTGCACGGGCTCCATCCGCTCGACCTCGAAACACGCGTGCGCAATGCGATCGAGGAAGTGAAGCCGCGCCTCGGTCTGCACGGCGGCAGCGTCGAGTTGCTCGGCGTGAACCCGGAAGGGCGCGTGCATTTAAAGTTGCAGGGCAACTGCCACGAGTGCCCGTCTTCCCGGCTCACTTTGCGATTTTCGATCGAGGAAGCGCTCTACGCCGCGGCGCCAGATCTCACCGGGCTCGACGTCGATGGTCTCCCCGACGAATTCCCCAAAGCAGCCGTCAACGGGACGGCTGTGGCTCCAAAATTTAATGACTGTCCGGTTCCCAACGGAGACGAGCAAACAGCAGCAGCAGGAGAACACCTATGAGCAAACCACCACAACCAGTCCATATTCCCGGCAACGCAAAAGGCGAGGAACTCGCCCTGGATAACAAGGAAGCCGGGCGCGGCGAGGGCGGTAAGAGCTATGCCACCTCGCGGGATGCGACCGGCATCAACGCGGCAGCGCGGGCGCCGATTCATCCCGACATGCCGAATCTGCCGCCGGCCTAAGGCCGCAGAGAAAAAGAAGAGACTGAAAGCGACGTCGGTGGGCGTGCCGTTTATCGGACGGCCCGGCCGGCGTTCTATTTTTACGCCATGAGATCATCGTCTTTCGCCACCCTGCGCCGATTTGCCGGGACGCCGAAAAATGCGCCCAAGAGCAGCGGCCCGAGTGGCGCCAAGCCCCCGCAGGAGATTGAGATCTGCGAGCTCTGCAGCATCCGGATTCCGCCGGTGCACCGTCATCTGCTGGAGATGGCGACGCGGCGCATCGTCTGCAGCTGCGATCCCTGCGGGTTGCGCTTTGAAAACGTCATCGAAGGGAAGTTCAAGCTCATCCCGCGCGACGCCCGGCCGCTGCCGGATTTCCAGATGAGCGACGCGGAATGGGAAGGTCTCTCCCTCCCGATCAGCCTCGCCTTTTTCTTCTACGACACGCCTAACGAAAAGATGGCGGCCTATTACCCGAGCCCGGCCGGCGCGACCGAATCGCTCCTCCCGCTCACGGCTTGGGAAGCGCTGGTCGAGAGAAACCCGATCCTGGGCCAGATGGAGCCCGATGTGGAAACGCTCCTGGTGAATCGAGTGAACGAGAAAAGGGAATATCTCATTGCGCCGATCGATGTCTGTTTCGAACTCGTTGGGTTGATTCGGATCCATTGGCGCGGGTTTTCGGGCGGGGAAGACGTCTGGCGCGAAATCGATGGGTTTTTCAGCCGGTTGCAAAGCTGATGCCTGATCTCGATTTCAAGGTGCTCGGGGTGGAGGCGGCGAACTATGGCATCGCGCCGCTGTTGCATTTCAAGCTCGAGGTGACGAATCAGCCGCCGGAGGAAACGATCCAGAGCGTGATGTTGCAGACGCAGATCCAGATTCATCCCACCCTGCGGGCCTACCAGCCGGAGGAAAAAGAAAAGCTGGGCGAACTCTTCGGGACACCGGACCGCTGGGGCCAGACCTTGCGCGCCCGCCTCTGGACGCACGCCAATGTCAACGTGCGGCAATTTTCCGGCACGACGGAAGCGATCCTCTCGGTGCCCTGCACTTTCGATCTGAATGTCTCGGCGACGAAATATTTCTACGCGCTCGAGGATGGCGAAGTGCCGCTCCTCCTTCTTTTTAGCGGAACGATTTTCTACGAAAACGACGAGGGCCACCTCCAGATTTCGCAGGTCTCCTGGAACAAGGAGTGCACCTACCGCATGTCGGTCGCCGTCTGGAAGGAAATGATGGAGCAGCATTATCCAAACACCGCTTTTGTCTCACTCGATCGGGGGATTTTCGAGCGGCTCTACGCTTTCCGGAGGCGCGAAGGGCTGGCGGATTGGGACACCACCATCGCGCGGCTCCTACCTAACGATGAGACAAACAACCCTCCTGCCACTCGGGAGCCGGTCACGGAGAGCAAATGATGCGCGCCGGACACGCTTTCCGGGGAGCGCACGCGCCCTCGCGTGCCCGTCGCAGCGCCTCACCGGGACGCGCTTCGGGTGAGGGCTGCGGGAAAGATCGGCGCCATTTGGGAGCCAAAGGAGAAGTTCGTGCAGGCGAGGGCGCCTGCACCAGCACGCGAGGGCGCGTGCGCTCCCCAATCTTATGAACACCGCACTGGTCGAAAAAGTGGTCAACGCCGTTCTCTACGAGGGCTACATCCTTTATCCCTACCGGGCCTCGTCGAAAAAAAATCGAGAGCGCTTCACCTTTGGCCGCGTTTACCCGGAGGATTACAGCATCGCCCAGCACGGAGCCGAGCCCTGCGCGATGCAGACCGAGTGCCTCGTCCGGAACGAGTCGAAAGACGCCGTCGTCGCGATCAGCGTCCGCTTCCTCCATCCGATGGCGCGCGAAGTCGGGATGCTGAAAGCGCCTCTCGACAAAATGCCGGCGGAGGGCCTGCCGGATTTCGAAGTCGTGCCTGATTACCGGGTGGGCGAGCAAATTTACCAGACCTGGCAGGAAGTAGTGGAACAAAAGGTCGAGGTGCCGCCTTTCCCGTTGCGGGAGGCATGGCGGACGGAGCATGAATTCGACTTCCCCGCCGCGCGCACGATCGAGCCGATCGCGGGGGCGGAAGGTAAGATCAACGCTCTTCTCGTGAGGCGACAGGATGCGATCCGCGGCACGATCGAAGTGGTGGCCCAGCCGATCGACGACACCGTTTTCAAGATCAGGGTGCGCATTCTGAACCGGACGCCGGTTCCGCCTAACGATCTGGAAAACCAGAGCGCGATCATCATGCGCACTTTCACCTCTACCCACACCATCCTGCAGGCCCAGGGCGGGGAGTGGCTTTCCCTGACCGATCCGCCGCCGGCCTACGCCGAGGCGACGGCCGCCTGCAAGAACATCGGCACCTGGCCCGTCCTAGTCGGGGAGCAGGAAAAAAACGAGCGCGACGCCATGCTCTCTTCGCCCATTATTCTTTACGATTATCCGCAGATTGCCCCCGAGAGCCCGGGCGATTTGTTCGACGGCCTGGAGATCGACGAGATCCTCACTCTCCGGGTCATGGCAATGAGCGATGCCGAAAAGGTGGAGATGCGCCAGGTCGACGAAAAGGCGCGCAAAATTCTCGAGCGCACGGAAAACATGTCGAGCGATCACCTCCTCAAGATGCATGGCGTGATGCGCAGTGTGCGCTCCTCGAATGAAGATTTTTTCAACCCGAGCAATCCCCTGCAGAGCGCGACGGTCGGTGGCGCGCAGGTCAAAGCGGGCGATCGCGTGCGCATCCGCCCGAAGAAGCGCGCCGATGTGTTCGACATGGCGCTCGACGGAAAAATCGCCGTGATCGAAGCGGTCGAGCAGGACCTGGAAGGCGGTGTGCAGCTCGCGCTCGTGCTCGACGATGATCCCGGTCGCGACCTCGGGATGATGCGTCAGCCGGGGCACCGATTTTTCTACGGAACGGACGAGGTTGAACTGGTCGAAGAGGGCGGATGAAAAAAATTCTTGTCGCCGGCATCGGCAATATTTTCTTCGGTGATGACGCGTTTGGTTGTGAAGTAGCGACCCAACTGGCCCGTCGCCCGCTGCCAGAAGGGGTCCGCGTAACTGATTTTGGGATCAGGAGTTACGATTTGGCCTACGCCATTATGGACGACTACGATGCGGTCATTCTGGTCGACGCGACTCCGCAGGGCGCAGAGCCGGGGACGATTTATCTGATCGAGCCCGACATAAAAAAGCTGGACGATCTTCCCGAGGAGGCGGTTAATGCTCATAGCATGAATCCGGTTCGCGTTCTGCAACTGGTCCGCTCGTTAGGCGGCAATGCGCGATGGTTACGTGTCGTAGGCTGTGAGCCGGCGGTCCTCGAATCCGAGGAAGGGGCGATGGGGCTCAGTGAAAAAGTTCAGGCCGCGGTCGGCCCTGCGATCGAGATGATCGAGGGACTCATTCAGGAAATTTCCAACGGGACCGAAAAGGCGGTCGCCCCAATCGAATCACGAACGTGAAACGATTTCTCCAATAGAATGAAAGAAGAAGACATGAACACAGCAGAAATTTGTTGGCTCGCATTGTTAGGCGGGATCGTCCTCGTGGGCGTGATCGCCTTTCTTTCCATGATTCCGGAGATGCGGCGCTACTTGCGACTGAAGAGCATGTGACCGCCTTCCCGTAATAAAATTTTTAGCACGTTAATCTGTATGTAGTCAGTCGAAGTAAAACAATAACGGCGCGGCGTTGGGCCGGATCCCAAAACCGCGTCGGGCCAGGAGAACAAGACCTATGGTAGCTGTAAACCAACCCTTCAAGCATCGGGAGTCGGCGGTGAAAGAAATCCATGTCATATGGATGACCACAGGATTGAGTTGTGACGGTGATTCCGTCTCGATCACGGCGGCCACTCAGCCCAGCATCGAAGACCTGGTCATGGGGAACATCCCGGGACTTCCCAAAGTGCACGTGCACAACCCGGTTATCGCCTACGAAAACGGCGATGAGTTCATGAAGTTTTGGTTTGATGCTGCGGCCGGCAAGCTCGACCCCTTCGTGCTCGTGATGGAAGGCTCCGTTCCGAACGAGAAAATCAAGAAGGAAGGTTACTGGGCCGCCATGGGGACCGACCCGGACACCGGTCAACCGATCACGACTAACGAATGGATCGATCGGCTTGCGCCCAAAGCCCTCGGCATTGTCGCCTGCGGCACCTGTGCCACCTACGGCGGCATTCACGCGATGGAGGGCAACCCCACCGGCGCGATGGGCCTGGCCGATTACCTCGGCTGGGGCTGGCGTTCCAAGGCCGGCCTGCCCATCGTGAACGTGCCCGGTTGCCCGGTCCAGCCGGACAACATGATGGAGACGCTGCTCTATCTGCTTTACCAAGTGGCGGGACTCGCGCCGCTCATTCCTCTCGACGATCAACTGCGGCCGACCTGGCTCTTCGGAAAAACCGTCCACGAAGGCTGCGATCGCGCCGGTTATTATGAGCAGGGCGATTTCGCCCTCGAGTACGGCTCCCCGAAATGCCTCGTGAAAATTGGCTGCTGGGGGCCGGTCGTGAACTGCAACGTGACGAAGCGCGGCTGGATGGCCGGAATCGGCGGTTGCCCAAACGTCGGCGGCATCTGCATCGGCTGCACCATGCCGGGCTTCCCGGACAAGTTCATGCCCTTCATGGATGCGCCTCCGGGGTCGGCCCTTTCCACCAAGGTGGTGGGCATCTGGGGGAGCGCGTTGCGCAAGCTCCGCTCCATCACCAATACGACTGTGAACAAAGAGCCGAAGTGGCGGCATCCCCGGGCCGAACTCACGACCGGTTACGAACCGCGAAATTACGCGCGCAGCTAACGGAGAACTTCGAAATTGTAACTCAACTGGACCATTAAAATGCCTGATATCCTAACCGCACCAGCCACCAAAACCTCCGCGCCTTCGGGAAACATCGTCGAAATGTCGTGGGACCCGATCACGCGCATCGTCGGCAGCCTCGGCATCTACACCAAGATCGATTTCGATTCGAAAAAGGTGATCGAGTGTTACAGCACCTCCTCGATCTTCCGGGGTTACAGCATCTTCATGCAGAACAAGGATCCGCGTGATTCGCACTTCATCACCAGTCGAATTTGCGGCATCTGCGGGGATAACCATGCCACCTGCTCGGTCTACGCGCAGAACATGGCCTACGGGGTGAAACCTCCGCCCTTGGCAGAATGGATCGTTAACCTCGGCGAAGCGGCTGAATACATGTTCGATCACAACATCTTCCAGGATAACCTGGTCGGCGTCGACTTCTGCGAGATGATGGTGAAGGAGACGAACCCGAGCGTCTGGCAAAAAGCCCAGAACACGCCCGCGCCGCATTCCGACGATCATGGTTACAAGACGATCGCCGACATCATGACGGCGCTGAACCCGTTTTCGGGCGAGTTCTATCGCGAGACGCTCCACGTCAGCCGTTACACCCGCGAGATGTTCTGCCTGATGGAAGGCCGTCACGTCCATCCGTCGACGCTCTATCCAGGCGGTGTCGGCACCGTGCCTTCGATCCAGGTCTTCACCGACTACACCGTGCGCCTGATGCGTTACATCGAGTTCATGAAGAAATGCGTGCCGCTGCACGACGATCTTTTCGACTTCTTCTACGAGGCGCTGCCCGGTTACGAAGAAGTTGGGCGCCGGCGTATCCTGCTCGCCTGCTGGGGTTCGTTCCAGGATCCGGACGTCTGCGATTACAACTACAAGACGATGGAGAATTGGGGCAACGCAATGTTCGTCACGCCTGGCATCGTGATCGACGGCGAGCTCGTCACCACCAACCTCGTCGACATCAACCTCGGCATCCGCATCCTCCTCGGCTCGTCCTACTACGACGATTGGGATAACTGCGAGACGTTCGTGAAGAACGATCCGTTAGGCAATCCGGTCGACAAGAAGCATCCGTGGAACCAGACCACCATTCCGAAGCCGCAACGGCGCGACTTCGGTGGAAACTATACCTGGGTTATGTCACCGCGCTGGCTTGATAAACGGACTGGCGATCATCTCGCGATGGACACCGGCGGCGGCCCGATTGCGCGCCTCTGGTCGACCGCGCTCGCGAAGTTGGTTAACATTGGCTACATCGAATCGACCGGCCAGAGCGTGAAAATCCGCCTGCCCAAGACCGCGCTTAAAGGCGAGGTCGAGTTCGAATGGAAAATTCCGAAATGGAGCAACGCGATCGAACGCGATCGCGCCCGCACCTACTTCCAGGCTTACGCCGCTGCTTGCGCCCTGCACTTCCTCGAGAAGGCCATGGCCGAGGTCCATGCCGGACGCACCGCGACCTTCACTCCGTTCAAAGTTCCCGACGAAGCGATTGGCTGCGGATTCCACGAAGCGGTTCGCGGCGTGCTCTCGCATCACCTCGTCATCCGCAACGGCAAGATCGCCAACTACCATCCCTACCCGCCGACGCCGTGGAACGCGAACCCGCGGGACATCTACGGCACGCCTGGACCTTACGAAGACGCAGTGCAAAACACCCCGATCTTCGAGGAAAACGGTCCGGACAACTTCAAGGGCATCGACATCATGCGCACCGTGCGCAGCTTCGATCCTTGTCTCCCGTGCGGCGTGCACATGTATCTCGGCGGCGGCAGAATGCTGAAGCAGATGCATACCCCGACCGCATTGGCTGGTCTGGCGAGGTAAGACGACGTGAATCTGGCCTCACCTCAGGTCGCGAACTGGGGTGAGGCAGTTCCGAATTGCGGCGCAATTCGCGACCAAATTTTATTCACCTTGCGGAACCGCGGCGAAGTCCTGCTAAATTAGTCCTTTATGATTCCAATTATCGAAGCTCAGCCGGACGAAATCTACGACATCGAACTCGAACACAGCCTGCTCGAGGCGAATGCCAAACTCGCAAAAGAAAACCGTGCGCTACTCGATCAAAACGGCATCACCGCGATCGACTTCATGGGCGCGATCGGCTCCGGCAAGACCACCCTCATCACCAAGCTGGTCGAGAAAATGAAAGACCGGATGGGCGTCGCCGTCTTCAATGGAGACGCCACTACGAGCGATGATGCCGACGCCATCGCGGCGCAAAACGTGCCGGTGATCCAGATCGCCACGATCAACGGCTGCCATCTCGACGCCAACCTCGTCGGCAAAGGCCTGAAGCAGATCCCGCTCGATAAGTTGAAAATGATTTTCATCGAAAACATCGGGAACCTGATTTGCCCGGCGGAATTCCCGCTCGGATCGAAGGCCCGCGTCGTAGTCGTGAGCGTGACGGAGGGTCCGTGGATGGTGCGGAAACATCCGCACATGTTTCTGGGCTCCCAGCTCGTCGTGATCAACAAGATCGATCTCGCCGAGGCGATGGAGGTGAGCGTGGAGCAGTTGATCGACGACGTGCACAAACTCAAACCCGATCTGAAGGTCATCCCGACCAGCTGCAAAAAAGGCATAGGGCTCGACGAAATTGTCGAGACACTCCTGGCCATCTAACGCGCTTTCTCCTCATGCACGAATTTTCGATCGCATCCGGGCTGGTCGAAAAACTGCTCGATTTCGCGGGCGCGAATCCGGAGAAGAAGATCATCGAAGTGCGCGTCGCCATCGGCGAGTTCACCCACATCGAGGAGGAGCAGCTCCGTTTCTGCTACGAATCGATCATCACCGAGATGCCAATCGCAGGTTCGACTCTGTCGATCGAAGCGGTCCACGGCCAGGTCTCCTGTCCCCACTGTTCCTACAGCGGGCCGCCCAAATATTGGGAGGGCGTTTTGTCTGGCCCGCCCGTCGCCACCCTGGAATGTCCTCGCTGCGGGCGGGCCGCAGAAGCGAGCGCCGGGGAGGAATGCGCCATCCGCTCGGTCCGTTACGCTCAGCCTAACGAAGTCGCGCTGCCTTCCTTTTCCAATGAGAACTGATCGCCCGTGCCTGAGCCGCCGCTGAACCAATGACCGCACTCCTGCCCATTCTGCTCCTCGGCTTTTTCCTCGGCATGCGACACGCGACCGATTCGGATCATGTCGTCGCCGTGACCACGATCGTGAGCCGGCAACGCAGCATCTCGGGCGCGGCCTGGACCGGAATTTTCTGGGGGATCGGGCATAGCCTGACCCTCCTGGTCGTTGGGGGCGCGATCATTCTTTTCGGCGTCGTCGTGCCGGCGCGTCTCGGGCTGGGCTTGGAATTCGGCGTCGCCCTGATGTTGATCCTGCTCGGGAGCTTGAATCTGCGCGCGAATTTCCGCACCGTCGAAATCGTCGCGGAAAATCGGAGGGAAAACCGCCCGGTGCATCAGCACGCGCACGTGCATGGCGATTATGTTCACAGCCACACCCATGGGCACGAACGGAGCGAACATGGTCATCTCGAGAGCTCCGTCCCCCCCGCGAAACTCGATCAGCGTTTCGGCCGCTTGAGATTTTACCAGACCCTTCGCCCGCTCGTTATCGGCACGGTCCACGGGCTGGCGGGTTCCGCCGCGGTCGCCCTGCTCGTCCTGCCGATTATTCACGATCCCGTCTGGGCGATGGCGTACCTGTCGCTTTTCGGGGTCGGAACGATCGCGGGCATGATGCTGGTCACGGCCGCGATCGCGGTGCCGATTTCCTATTCGACTCGTTTTCAATTCATGCACCGCCATCTCGGGACCGCGGCGGGCGTGCTCAGCCTCGGGTTCGGTTTGTTTCTCGCCTACCAGATCGGCTTCGTCCAAGGCCTTCTTCGGTAACGGTTCCCAGCTCGATTCGATCCGCCCGCGTGAGTAACCCACATGTATATACCCTCGGAATCGAGGAAGAGTTTCAGCTCATTGATCCTGCCACGCGGGAACTGCGTTCGCGCAGCAAAGAAATCATCGAAGCTAGCAAAGGGACCTTGCGGGGCCAGGTCGCCTCCGAGCTACATCAATCGATGATCGAGCTGGAAACAAAGATTTGCCCTGACATTCACGCGGCGCGGCGGCAGATCATCGACCTGCGTTCTGAGCTGGTGCGGTTGGCGGCCTGCGACGGACTGAAGATCGCCTCTGCTGGTGCCCATCCTTTTTCCCGGTGGGAAGACCAACCCATTACCGACAAGAAGCGCTACCGCACGATCCTGCAGGACATGCAGCAGATCGCTCGCAGCAACGTCATCTTCGGTCTCCACGTTCACGTGGGTATCCCGGATCGCGAGGTCGGCATCGCGATCATGAACGAGGTGCGCTATTTTTTGCCCCACCTTTTTGCGCTCTCGGCGAACTCGCCTTTTTGGCAGGGTGAGGACACCGGTTTGAAGACGTATCGCCAGGTCATCTTCGAACGACTCCCGCATACTGGCATGCCCGAAGCCTTCGCCAGCCTCGCGGAATTTGACAACTACATCGATCTGCTCGTCAGCACCGATTGCATCGAAGACGCCACCAAAATCTGGTGGGACGTCCGGCTCCATCCTTCGTTCGACACGGTCGAATTTCGGATCTGCGATGCGCAATCGCGGGTCGACGATACGATCGCGCTCGCTGCTTTGATGCAGGCGATCGTGGTCCGATTGCAGCAGTTGCGGAGCGAGAAAGAATCTTTTCCCATCTATCCGCGCCGTCTCCTCGAGGAGAATCGCTGGCGCGCCGCGCGTTTCGGCTTGGATGGCGAACTGATCGATTTCGAGCGCCGCGCCGCGCGCCCGGAGCGGGAGCTGATTCACGAGCTGCTCGATTTCGTCGCCCCAGCGGTGGATGAACTCGGGTCGTCCAGTGAGCTAAAGCACATCGAGCAGATTTTGCGCGAAGGCACCGGGGCGGATCGACAGTTAGCGGTCTGGGAGAACTCCCAAGACCTTAAGTTGGTCGTCGATCATCTCATTCAGGAAACGAACGAAGGGCTGCACGACGGGGGATAGTCGCATTTTCCCACGGGAGCGGCGAAATTCAGAGCCGTCCGATGAAAGACAACGGAATAGAACGAACCCGCGTCCAGATCCGCGGCGCCGTGCAGGGAGTGGGGTTTCGACCCTTCGTCTATCGGTTGGCAACTGAGCTTTCGCTGCGTGGCTGGGTCAACAATTCCTCCCAAGGAGTTTTGCTCGAAGTGGAAGGAGGCGCGTCGCAGCTGCGAAGTTTTCTCGCCCGCCTAACGAAAGAGAAGCCGCCGCGCGCGGTTATCCAGAGCTGCGAGAGCGTTCAGCTCGATCCAGTCGGTTACGAGGCATTCGAAATCCGGGAGAGCGAAGAAAGCGGCGGAAAGACGGCGCTCATCCTCCCCGATATCGCGACCTGCGAGGATTGTCTGCGCGAGATTTTCGAGCCGCAGGATCGGCGGTTTCGCTATCCGTTCACCAATTGCACCAACTGCGGACCTCGTTTCTCCATCATCGAGGCGCTGCCCTACGATCGCGCCAACACTTCGATGAAGAAATTCACGATGTGCGCTGATTGCGCGCGCGAATACCGCGACCCAACCGATCGCCGCTTCCATGCCGAACCCACTGCCTGTCCGCGTTGCGGCCCGGAGTTGCAGTTCTGGGATTCGTTAGGACAAAACCTCGCGCAATCCGATTCCGCGCTTCGACTGGCCGCGGAGAAAATTCGCGACGGAAAAATCGTCGCCCTCAAAGGAATCGGCGGGTTCCAGCTGCTCGTCGATGCCCGCAACCAGGAAGCCGTCTCGCGATTGCGTGAGCGCAAGCATCGGGAAGAAAAACCGTTTGCGGTCATGTTCCATTCCCTGGAGAGCGCTCGTGAGTGCTGCGAAATCTCCGAGTTGGAGGAAGGGCTCCTCGTGTCGCCCGAATCTCCAATCGTGTTGCTGGCTAGGAATTGTAGGGCAAGCGCTTCGCTTGCCGAGGCTGGAGGGGCAACCGGGGTGGTCGCCCTACAACTTGCCGCCTCTCTTGCACCCGGGAATCCGAACCTTGGGATTATGCTGCCCTACAGCCCGCTCCATCATTTGTTTCTGCGCGAACTGAATTTTCCGCTCGTCGCGACGAGTGGGAACCTGAGCGACGAACCGATCTGCACAGACGAGATGGAAGCATTGACGCGAATGCGCGACCTGGCCGATTATTTTCTCGTCCACAACCGGCCGGTCGTCCGGCATGTCGATGACTCGATCGTTCGGGTTATGGCAGGACGAGAAATGATCCTGCGGCGCGCCCGTGGTTACGCGCCGCTTCCGGTGACTCTTCATCGCTCTCAGCCAACTGTGCTCGCGGTCGGCGCGCATCTGAAGAATGCCGTCGCGCTGAGCGTGGATCGCAACGTTTTCGTCAGCCAGCATATCGGCGATCTCGCCACCAAAGAGGCACACGACGCGTTCACGCGTTCCGTGGCAGATTCGCCGCGTCTCTACGAGGCGCAGCCGGAGATCATCGCGCACGATCTCCACCCGGAATATCTCTCAACCAAGCACGCTCTGCTGCAGCCGGGACGGAAAATCGGCGTGCAACATCACTGGGCGCACATCGCTTCCTGCATGGCGGAAAATGAAATTGAGCCGCCTCTCCTCGGCGTCGCCTGGGACGGCACCGGCTATGGCACCGACGGCACGATCTGGGGTGGCGAATTTTTTCTCGTCACGAAAGATTCCTGTCGCCGGATCGCTCATCTTCGGACTTTTCGCCTGCCCGGGGGAGACGCCGCCATCCGGGAGCCGCGCCGCAGCGCCCTTGGGCTGCTGCACGAGATTTTCGGCGAGGAAGCGTGGGAGCACCCGGCCGTGGTCGCGAACTTCAGCGGGGCCGAGTTGAAAATCTTGCGCGGGATGTTGCGAAGACAGGTGAATTCTCCTTTGACCTCGAGCGCCGGGCGTCTTTTCGACGGCGTCGCGGCGCTCGCCGGATTGTGCACGCGCTCGACCTTTGAAGGCCAGGCGGCAATGAAACTGGAATTCGCTATCGCTGACCGGGCCGAAGAAAGCTATCCGTTCACGCTCCGCCCAACGACCCCCGCGGTGATCGATTGGGAGCCGGCCGTTCGCGCGTTACTGGAGGATCGCCGGCAGAATATCGCCCCGGGGCAGATCGCGGCCCGTTTCCACAATATGCTGGCCGAGGTCGTCCTGGCTGTCGCCCGGCAGGCGGATCAGCCGCGCGTGGTCCTAAGCGGCGGCTGTTTTCAAAACCGCTACCTGACCGAGAGAGTGATCTGTCAGCTGCGCGCGGCCGGCTCCCAGCCTTACTGGCCGCAGCGGATCCCGCCTAACGACGGCGGAATCGCCCTTGGGCAGGTCTGGGCGGCCACGAGTTCCATCGGGGAGGTGACATGAATCTCGTTTACGGCGAAATCCTCGAGGTTTTGA
>JALYQE010000366.1 GCA_030855965.1 Verrucomicrobiota bacterium
CGCGATAGCGTCAGCAAGCGACTTGGCGTGAAAAAATTTGGCAGCGAAACCGTCGTCGCCGGCAACATCATCATCCGCCAGCGCGGAACGAAGTTTTTGCCCGGTAAAAACGTCGGTCTCGGTCGCGACTACACGATTTTCGCGTTGGTCGACGGACAAGTGCGTTTCGATCGCGCCGGTCGTCGGGTCAACGTCGTGCCGGCGGAGACAGCTTCCGCGAACTGATTCGGCCCCGTGGGCCGATCGTTAGGCAGCCTCCCCGAAACACCCGAAGCGCGTCGTATTGCGCGTTGTGCCGCACCCGGCTTTCGGGTATAAGCGAAGGTCACCCGCAATGAAATACACCACCTATTTACTTTTCGGCGCTCCCGGCAGCGGCAAAGGCACTCAAGGCCGCTCGCTCGGCTCCATCCCGCGCTTCTTTCATTGTGCCTGCGGCGATGTTTTTCGCACCCTCGATACCCGCACCATGGTCGGCCGTGCCTTTCTCGAATACTCGAGCAAAGGCGAGCTGGTGCCGGATGAAATTACCGTCCAGCTCTGGCAGGCGCGCATCG
The DNA here is from genome assembly GCA_030855965.1 of Verrucomicrobiota bacterium. Classification (GTDB taxonomy): domain Bacteria; phylum Verrucomicrobiota; class Verrucomicrobiia; order Chthoniobacterales; family UBA10450; genus Palsa-1392. Next base: position 558 of record JALYQE010000366.1, read on the forward strand.
ATGCCGCGGTCGACGGCCACGAATTCAAGCCCGACATCGACGTTCTCGTCCTCGACGGGATTCCGCGCAATGTCGGACAGGCCCGGATCATGGACCAAGTCATCGACGTGAAGAAAGTCTTCCATCTTTCCTGCCCCGATCGCGACCAGCTTTTCGTCCGTCTCAAGAAGCGCGCGCTCAAGGACAACCGGCTCGACGACGCCAATGAAGAAGTGATCAAGCGGCGTCTGGAAACCTACGAGAACGAATCCAAGCCGGTGCTGGAACATTACAGCGACCGGGTCCAGATGGTCGACGCCATCCAGCCGCCGGCTAAAGTGCTGCTGAAAATTCTCGAGACCGTGGCCAACGGCGAACATGAGCCAGCAGCAGTTTGAGAGTTTCACGGCCTCCAGTCTCTACTGCGAGAAGTGCAAGGCGGCCATGCCGGTCCGCGAACGGCTTCTGCTCGTTCTGCCGGATCGCGAACTTTACGATTATCTCTGCACCAACTGCGCCTCTTCCGTCGGCCAACGCGAGGTAACTGCCGGCGAAAAAATCATGGCTCGGGCCGCGTCTCCGCGCCGTTTCCGGCGCGGTTTGATGCCGTAAGGCAGCATGCGGATCGTTTTCATCGGCACGGGTGAGATCGGCCTGCCGAGCCTGCGCACTCTCCTGCGCGCGCCGGAACACCGACTGATCGGCGTCGTCACCCAACCCGATAAACCGGTCGGCCGCGATCAGCGCGTGACCGCCCCTCCGATCAAGATCGAACTCGCCGGGATTTCGATTCCGGTTTTTCAACCCGCCCGAATCCGCCAAGAGGAAGCAGTCGCGCAACTGCGCGCGCTTGCGCCGGACGTGATCGTCGTTATGGCTTACGGCCAGATCTTGCCCAAGAGCGTGCTTGAGATTCCGCGGATCGCCTGCCTCAATCTCCACGCCTCGCTCCTCCCGCAATATCGCGGCGCGGCGCCGATCCAGGCCGCCATCGCTGCGGGCGACGCGGAGACGGGGATCACCGTCATCTACATGGATGAAGGCCTCGATACCGGCGACATGCTCCTGCAAAAAAAGCTCGCGCTTTCCCCTAACGAAACCGGCGGCTCACTTCACGACCGCCTGGCCGAGCTCGCGCCCGACGCATTGAGCAGTGCGCTCAAATTTTTGGCTGGCGGAAATGCGCCGCGCAATCCGCAACCGGCCGCCGCAGCGACCCACGCGCCAAAATTGACTCGTGAGTCCGGCAAGATCGACTGGGCCGAAACGGCGGAATCGATCGAGCGCAAAATTCGCGCCTACGATCCGTGGCCGGGCACTTTCACCGAGCTTGCCGACGCCACCGGGAAAACGCGCCATCTGAAAATCTTTCGCTCTTCCGTGAGCCAACAGGACCTTGGTCCGCCGGGAACGCTCTCTCGGCCTAACGACGCCGAAATCCTCGTCGCGACCGGCCGCGGCGCCCTCCGGCTCGAGGAAGTGCAGCTCGAAGGCAAGCGCCGGATGAGCGCGCCTGACTTTTTCCGAGGTTTTTCCTCCCCAAGCCTGCATTTCTGATCGATCATCCCGCCGGAATGGAAAGTGCAAAGCCGGCTTACAAACGCATCGTTCTCAAATTAAGCGGCGAAGCGCTGCGCGAAACCGGTGCCCGCGACACGATCTCGCCCCACATCGTGAAGGAGGTCGCGCGCCAGGTAAAAGAGGTCTACGACCTCGGCGTTCAGATCTCGATCGTCGTCGGCGGCGGCAATATCTGGCGCGGACTCGCCGCCAGCCATCGCGGGATGGATCGCACGACCGCGGATTACATGGGGATGCTCGCGACCGTCATCAACGGCCTCGCCTTGCAGAGCGAGCTCGAGCAAAGCGGCGTCCCGATTCGCGTCCAGACCGCGATCGAAATGCAGAATGTGGCCGAACCGTTTATTCTGCGCCGCGCCGTCCGTCACCTCGAGCAGGGCCGGGTCGTCATCTTCGTCGCCGGCACCGGCAATCCTTATTTCTCCACCGACACCACCGCCGCCCTGCGCGCGAGCGAGATCGGCGCCGACATCATCTTGAAGGCGACCAAAGTCGACGGCATCTACGACCGCGACCCAAAACTTCATCCCGACGCGAAACGCTACGACCAGATCACCTTCAACGAGGCCCTGACGAAACGGTTGCAGGTCATGGACTCGACCGCGTTCAGCCTCTGCATGGATAACAAAGTCCCGATCCTGGTTTTCGACATGCACCAGCCGACCAACGTGCGCGACGCCGTCCTCGGGAAAAAAATCGGCACCCTCGTGATCGATTAGCGATTGCGATTCAAGCTGCCGCAGCTTTCTTTCACCACCTTTATGAGCGCCGACGAAATCCTCCTCGAAGCCGAGATGACAATGGAAAAAAGTGTGGACTACATGATCCACGAATTCGCCAGTGTCCGGACGGGCAAAGCCTCCCCCGCCCTGGTCGAAAACGTCGACGTCCAGGCGTACGGCTCGGCCATGAAGTTGAAGCAACTCGCGCTCATCACCACTCCCGAGCCGCGCCTCCTCGTCGTGCAACCATTCGACGCCTCGACCGTGCGGGACATTGAGAAAGCACTGAAAGAATCCAAGATCGGCATCACTCCGCTGGTCGACGGCAAGCTCATCCGCCTGCCCATTCCAGAGCTCTCAGAAGAGCGCCGCAAAGATCTGGTCAAGTCGCTCAAACAGATGGCGGAGGAAGCGCGCGTCCGGGTCCGGGCCAATCGACGGGCGGCGATGGACGAGGCGAAAAAGTTGGAGAAGGCCGGCGAAGTGACCGAAGACCAGCTGCGCGACACCGAGTCGGAGATTCAGAAACTGACCGATCGCTTCGTGAAATCGATCGACGACCATCTCGAGCGCAAAGACGCCGAGGTGATGAAGGTTTAGCGCGATTCGACCTCGGCCACGCGCCCCGCAACTTCTTCGACGCTGACCGCTTTCATGCAGCGAAAGTCGATCGGGCATTCGCGCAGAAAACAGGGGCTGCATTCGACCTGGTGCCTAACGACGTGGTTGTCGCGTCCCAGCGGGCCGGTCAGCGTCGGCTCGGTTGAGCCAAAAACTGCCACCACCGGGACGCCGAGGAGCGTCGCCAAATGCATCGTGCCGGTATCATTCGTGAGAAGGAGCCGGCATTTTTGCAATTCCTCGATCAACTGCTCGAGCGTGGTCTGGCCAATCAGGTTGCGGCATTGATCGCCCAGCGCCGTGGCAATTTCCGCGCCGACCGCGGCATCCTTTTCCATTCCAAAAAGCACCCATTTTCCACCGATCGCCGCGGCCACCGCAGCAAAACGGTCCGGAAGCCAGCGCTTGGCCGGGCCGTATTCCGCGCCCGGACAAAGACCGATTTGCTTCGCCTCACCGTTCCGCGCTACCAGCGCGATTTCGCCCGCTTCCGCGTCCCCCCCTAACGAACGCGCGATATCCAGGTAATCTTCCACCTGGTGCCGCGGCGGCCCCTTCCGCTCCACTCGCCTCACGACCTGATTGAGCAGCCAGCGCCGGCGATGTCCGGCATAGCCCACCCGGCGCGGCACCCCCGCCAGCCAAAGCTCGAGCGCGACACGAAGGGAGTTTGGGAAGACGATCCCGGCGTCAAATCGCGGCCGGCGGCGAATCAAACTCCGCGCCTGCCAGAGCGATTTTTCGCCTAACGAAATCACTTCATCGACCTCCGGCACGAGCCGCCAGATGGCCGCGATCTTGGCCGGTGCGAGCACGGTGATGTGGGCGTCGGGCCGCCCGCGCTTGATCGCCCGTAGCGCCGGAATGCTCATGATGCTGTCCCCCAGCCAATTACTGCCCCGGATGAGAATCCGGAACGGTTTCAAATTCTTTGGGTCCAGCTCCGGCGGAAGATAGAGCCCGCGTTTATATTTGCGCAGCAGCCAGTTCGGTCGCGGAGTCTTCCAGCGGTTGTGCACCCAAAACCAATCCGCCGGCGCGAGCCGGATTTCGTCCGCGATCATGGCGTTGGCTTTCGCGGTCAGCGCCTCCACGCTGTCGTTAGGCAGATCCTCCGCCGGCTGGAATGTCATCCGCCATTTGCCGGGACCCACGGTGTAAAGAGAGGCCGCGATCAAGGCCGCGCCGGTCCGTTTGCAGAGCAGACCGGCGAGCGGCGAGGTGGAGGCCAGCCGGCCAAAAAACGGCGTCCACATCCCATGATCGCCGGCGTGCTGGTCGCTCAGGATCCCAACCATGCCGCCGCCGCGCAGGAGCCGAATCGCTTCCGCGAATCCCTCGCTGCGATCGAAAAGTTCGACCCGGAACCGGCCGCGTTGCTGCCTGACGAATCGATCGAGGTAAGGGTTGCCGAGCCTTTGATAGACCGTCCCCAGCCGCGTGTCGCGAAAGTGATAGGGGAAGATTTGCGCGAACAATTCCCAATTCCCGAGATGGCTGAGCACGAAGACAATCGGCCTCCCCGCTTGCAGGATGCGGTGCACTTCCTCCGTGCCCCCGGTTGTGACTCTTTCGTCGACCTCCTCGATCGGCATGGAATTGAGCTTCATCCCGCTGAGAAGATTGGCGCCGAGCCGCCGGAAGTGATGGCGCACAATCCGGTCTTTTTCGGAGGCGCTTTTTTCCTCCCCGAAGGCAATCTCCACGTTCCGCCGGGCCAGCCGGCGATACCCGGGCAGGAGCAGCCAGGCGAGAAAGCCGAGCGTTTCGCCAAGAAAAAAAACGAGGCGGAGGGGCAGCGCGCAGAGCAAAGCGAGGGCCGCGCGGTAGAGGAAGTAAACGCAAAAATCGACCATGCAAAGCGGCCGGCGAGGCCCGGGAACGAGTGCGGCTGCACCGTAATTTTGCCTGCGAGCCGCTGCAATCATTATAATGTGTCCCCGTGCAGCCGCGTTTTTTCCAAACCGTCCGCTCCGATTTCGCCCGCCTCGTCGCGCGCAAGTTTGCGCCGGAGAAGCTCCTCCTGGTCGGGAGCGACGCGAGCCAGTTCGCGGATGTCGGCCGGAAAGACGACATCGCCAGCACTGTCTGCTCCGGGGTGGCCGAGCTCGACGCCCTCCCTCAGAATGGCCGCGAGTCGCGTTTCGATCTCGCGATCTGGTTTTTCCCGCCCGAAAATGAGGCGGCCGGCGATGGACCGCTCCTGAAGCGACTGGCGGCCCAGGTCGACAACCTGATTCTCATCCCCGGCGCGGGCGCGGACGTGTCGAAGCGGCGACCGGGTCTGGTGCTGCGCCTGGCCGAACTTGGATTTTATCCGACCTACGATTGCGAAGTGATCGAGATCGAGGCCGGCGCCGTTTGGCTGAGCCGAAAAAAAGGAGCCGAACCGATGAGCGCGGTTCTGCCCGCGGTCGAGACCGCTTTCGCCCGGGTCAACGCGCAAATGCGCGGCCTGCATCGCACCCTGCGCACGCGCATGTCGGAGCTGGAAGCGGCCGACCGCCACATCGCCCGCCTCGAGGAGAAGGTCCTGAAACTCAAGAAAGCGCAGCGCGACCTGAAGCAGCTCAAAGCGGAAAAGCAGGCCTTGCGCAAATCCCCTGAACGCAAGGTTGGGCAGGTGCTGCTCGCGCCCTACCGCCTGCCGCAAAAGTTGGTGCGCGAAGTGCGAAAACGCTTCGGCCGCCCCGTCCCGCCCAAATCCCCGGCCCTTACGCCAAACGAATACCAGAGCTGGCTCGAAAAACGGCGCCCGACGGAGAACGACCTGGCCGCGGCGCGCGAGCAGGCGCGCGCTTTTACCTACAGTCCGTTGTTCAGCATCATTACCCCGGTCTTCAACACACCTGCCGTCTGGCTGGCGGAAGCGGTCGAATCCGCCATGCGCCAGGTCTATGAAAATTTTGAGCTCGTCCTGGTCGACGACGGCTCGACCCTCGCTGAGACCGTCGCGCTCCTTGCCACCATGGAAGGGCGCGATTCGCGCATCGTCGTCGTGAGGCGGGAAAGCACCGGCGGCATCTCGGCCGCTTCCAATTCCGGCCTCGAACGCGCCCGCGGCGAATGGATCGGGCTGCTCGACCACGACGATGTCCTCGAGCCGGACGCGCTCTTCGAAGTGGTGAAATACCTGCAGAGCAATCCCGCGACCGACCTCGTCTTTTCCGATGAGGACAAGATCACGGAGGAAGGCCTGGCCGCGCCGCAGTTCAAGCCCGATTGGTCGCCCGATTTTCTACTTTCCTATAATTACCTCTGTCATTTCACGACCGTCCGGCGCGAGATCGTGGAACGGGCCGGCCGTTTTCGGCCGGAGTTCGATGGCGCGCAGGATTACGACCTCTTCCTTCGTATCAGTGAGCTGACGACCCGCATTCACCATCTGCCCCGCATCCTTTATCACTGGCGCCGCAGCGAAACCTCGACCTCCGATAACATCCGGCGCAAACCGCAGGCGCTCGAGGCGGGCCGGCGGGCGGTGGAAAATCATCTGCGCCGCCGTGGTGAACGCGGGCACGTCACGGTGGATTGGCAGACCCACGCCTATTGGGTGAAACGCGAGCTGCGCGAGACACGCCGGATCTCGATCATTATCGCGACCCGCGACCGGATCGATCTGCTCTCACGCTGCATCGCGAGCATCACGGCGAAGACGAGTTATCCGAATTACGAAATCATTGTGGTCGATAACGAGAGCAAATCCGACGAGGCGAAGGAGTACTTTCGCAACTTCGAGCATCGTCTTTTGCATTTTCACGGGCCCTTCAATTTCTCCGCCCTGAACAACCTCGCGGTCGAGCAAACCAACGCGCCCTGGCTTCTTTTCCTGAACAACGACGTCGAGGTCATCGAAAGCGAGTGGCTCACCGTCATGGCCGAGCACGTGCAGCGACCGGAAGTAGGAGCGGTCGGGGCGCGCCTGCTTTACCCTAACGATACCGTGCAGCACGCCGGCGTTGTCCTCGGGGTCGGCGGCATCGCGGAGCACGCCTTTCGCCATTTTCCCGCGGATGCTCCGGGCGTCTCGCGCCAGCTACAGGTGACGCGTAACTACAGTTCCGTCACAGGTGCGTGTCTGCTCACGCGGCGGGACGTTTTCGAAGAGCTGGGCGGCTTCGACGAGGAACGGCTCCCGGTCACATTCAACGATGTCGATCTTTGCCTGAAAATGCGGCGGGCCGGCTATCTCATCGTTTACACGCCCTTCGCCAAACTGTATCACCACGAGTCGGCCTCGCGCCGGCGGAGCGTGGAAGCGCTCGAGACCGAAGTGATGCGGGAACGCTGGCCGGAATACCTGGAGCGCGATCCCTATTATAATCCCAATCTCTCGCGGGAACGCGCCGACTTTTCGTTAGGCAAATAAGCATGAACAAAAAACCAACCGACCGCTGGCAGGCGCTCGCACCCGAAGCGCGCAAGGCACTGGTGGAGCGTGATTACAGCGCGCCTTCCCTGGGTCAACGAATCGCCGAAGCCGGGATCGAGGCCGGCCAGCTGGCGAGCGCAGATCGCGCCGACCCGGCAGTGGCGCAGGCCTGGATCCCCGGGGTGGAAATTTTTGCACGCACCATCCATCCGCAGCGACATCGCGGATTATTCGGAGAGTTTGCCCGGCGCGAGGAAGGAACGCTCGCGCAGATTGGGCTTTGGCCGCAGCAGTGGGCGGCCGCGCGAATGTTTGCCCAGACCGCAAAAGGTTTTCACATCCACCCGCCGAGCGTCCCGGCGGAGACTTCGCCTAACGATTGGTTCCAGCGCCTCTTTGTCCAGGAGCCGGAGAACTTTTCCCTGCGCCGCTACGAAGAGGAGCAATGGGACGTGATGTTTTTCGTGCAGGGCCGGGCGGAAATGATCCTGCGCGAGGCGCGGGCCGGCCTGCCGGTGCGGACGATGCGGCTTTTCATCGACGGCGACGACCAGCGCGGGCTGAACAATGCCGGCATCATCATCCCGGCGGGCGTGGCGCACGCCATCCGGGTCGAGGGTTCGGTCGACCTAATCATGGTTTACGGGACGAGCACTTCTTTCCAGGCGGAGTTTGAAGGACGAATCGCGAGCGAAGTCGAGACGGCGCAGTTGCCGGAATCGTGGCAGAAATTCCTCGCATGAATCCCCTCCTTTGAAGCGCGCGTTCGATCCGGCCGATCCGGAGTGGATGGATCGGCCGCAGCCGGTCTCGGCGGAGCTCTTGTCCGATCTGCACAACCTGCGGACGCTGAATCGCTACTTCGGCAGTTACCGCCTGGTTCGGTATTTCCTCCGGCGCTGGCTGCGACCGGGCGACCGGCTGCGGATTCTCGATCTCGCGACCGGCTCGGGCGATATTCCGCGGCTGGTGGTCGACTTCGCGCGCAAGGTTGGCGCCGAGGTCCAGATCGACGCGGTTGATTTCCAGGCCTCGACGATCGCGATCGCGCGGGAACTCAGCGCCGACTATCCCGAGATCCGTTTTCATTGCGCGGACATCCATTCCTTTGGAGACGAGCAGGCCTACGACATCGTGTTCTTCTCGCTCGCGCTCCATCATTTTTCTGAGGACGACGCGATCGCCTTGCTCCGCCGCTGCCGCGCGCTCTCGCGCGGAAAAATTCTGGTGGCTGACCTTTGTCGCGGCTGGTTTGCGAAAGTCGGCGTCGACCTGATCACGGCGACGATTTTTCGCGAGGAGATGACGCGGAACGATGCGCGCGTCTCGGTCGAGCGCGCCTTTTCCTTCGAGGAATTCGGCCAGCTCGCGCGGGCCGCGGGCTGGGAAGATTTCGGGCAGCGCCGCTTTCGTTTTGCCCGGCAGGCGATTTGGCTGGAGCGTGCGGCGTCGGACCGCGACCCAAGATGAAGATCATTTCCACTATTGCCGAGCTGCGCGCGCAAAGTCGCGCGGCGGGAAAACGCCGGGTGCTCGTTCCGACGATGGGCGCGCTGCACGCCGGTCATCTCTCGCTTATTCGCCTGGCGCGGAAGAGTGCCGGTGAAAAAGACGAGGTGGCCGTGAGCATTTTCGTGAACCCGCTCCAGTTCGAACCCGGCTCAGATCTCTCGACCTACCCGCGACCGGAATCCGCCGACGAAGAACTTTGCCGGAAAGAGGGCGTCGATCTTATTTTTCGGCCCGCGCCTAACGAAATGTATTTCGAGGACCGCTCTACCTTTGTCGAGGAAACGACTCTTTCGGAGCGGCTCTGCGGCGCGACGCGTCCCGGCCATTTCCGCGGGGTCTGCACGGTGGTGACGAAACTTTTCCATCTCCTCAAGCCCGACGCCGCGGTCTTTGGGGAAAAGGATTTTCAGCAACTCGCGCTCATCCGCCGCCTGGTGCGCGACCTCGATTTTGAGGTTGAGATCATCGCCGGCCCAACAGTGCGCGAGGACGACGGCCTCGCGCTCAGCTCGCGCAATCAAATGCTGACGGCCGAGGAACGCGCGCAGGCGCCGATCATTCGGCAGACGCTGCTCGAGGCGACGAAATCGGACGAAACCGGCGCGCGCAAATTGGCCGCGTCGGTGCGGGAGAAAATTGAGTCGGCGCACCTCGCCCGGATCGATTATGTCGAGATCGTCGGGATGGACGACCTGCAACCGCGCCTAACGATCGAGCCGCGCTCGCTCCTGGCGGTGGCGGTTTTCTTCGGCCAGACCCGTCTGATCGATAACATTCTGCTCCGATGAAGGAATTCGATTTTGTGGTCATCGGCAGCGGGATTGCCGGGCTCACCTTTGCCCTCCGGGCGGCGAAGCAGGGAAGGGTCGCGATCATCACGAAACGCAAAGGGGTCGATTCGAACACGGCCTGGGCCCAAGGCGGCGTGGCCTGCGTGACGAGCGAGGAGGATTCGTTCGACCTGCACATCCGCGACACGATCGATGCCGGCGCCGGGCTTTGTGATCCGCTGGCGGTCGAGACGGTGGTGACGGAAGGCCCCGCACGGGTGCAGGAGCTGATGGAACTCGGCCTGCAGTTTGACGAGCGCGATGTCTCCGGTCACCGCGAGCTCGATCTCGGACGCGAAGGCGGGCATTCGAAACGGCGGGTCCTGCATGTCCATGACCTGACTGGGTTCGAGATCGAGACGACGCTGCTCGGCGCGGTGCGGGCTTCCCCTCAGATCGAGCTGCTGGAAAACCACATGGCGGTAGATCTCATTACGGCCGCCAAGCTCGGGTTCGCGACCGAGGATCATTGCCTGGGAGTTTATGTGCTCGATGAATTCTCCGGCGAAGTGGAAACGATCCGGACCGACCGGCTCGTCCTCGCCACCGGCGGTTGCGGGAAAGTTTACCTCTATACCACCAACCCCGGGATCGCGACGGGCGACGGCGTGGCAATGGCCTGGCGGGCTGGTGCGGTTATCGCCAACATGGAGTTCGTCCAGTTTCACCCGACCTGCCTTTACCACCCGCAGGCCACTTCCTTTCTCATCTCCGAGGCTGTCCGCGGCGAGGGCGGCATCCTGCGCAATGGCAAAGGGGAAGATTTCACCGCCAAGGTCGATCCGCGCGGCTCGCTCGCGCCGCGCGACATCGTGGCGAGGGCGATCGACGCCGAGATGAAACGCTCCGGCGCGCAGTGCGTTTACCTAGACATCACGCACCAGCCCCGTGAGTTCCTGCAGGAGCGATTCCCGCATATTTACGAGACGTGCCTGCAGAACGGGATCGACATGGCGAAAGAGCCGATCCCGGTCGTGCCGGCGGCGCATTATCAGTGCGGCGGGATCAAGACGAACATCGACGGAGCGACCAGCCTGCCCGGGCTTTACGCAATCGGCGAGGTCGCCTGCACCGGTCTCCACGGGGCGAATCGCCTCGCCAGTAATTCGCTCCTCGAAGGTCTGGTCATCGCGCATCGAGCAGCCGAGGCCCTTCTCGGGAGCCGCCCGCCAGCGCACCCGGCGGGATCGGTTTCCCTCCCGGAATGGAAATCAGGCGACGTGCAGGATGTCGACGAACTGGTCGTGATCTATCACAACTGGGACGAAATCCGCCGCCTGATGTGGGACTACGTCGGGATTGTGCGGACGGACAAACGTCTGCAACGGGCCAGCGCCCGCCTCCGCAATTTGCAGCGCGAGATTCAGGAGTTTTACTGGAATTTCCGGATAACAGTTGACCTCCTGGAATTGCGCAATCTCGCGACGGTCGCCGCACTGATCGTCGATTCCGCGCTCAGCCGGAAAGAGAGCCGCGGCTTGCATTTCATGATGAATTATCCCGAAACTGGCGGAGAATCGTTCCAGCGCGACACGCTTTTGAGCCGCGGTTGAGAGGGTTCTGGAATGGATCGTGCTAAGGAATGATAAGGAAAGAAGCTTGCCTGATCGGCCGATTTGGCTAGAACGGGAGGCACGAATGCTGGTGAACAGAATCACATTTTCCACCTTGATCGCGGCCGGCACATTGGCGGCGGCGACGTTCGCCGGGGCCCAGTCGCCCTACGAAAGCAGCGCGGATTTCGCGAAATATGCCATGAAGCTGCGCTCCCAGGCTTTGCTCAAGGTGGAGCCGCAGGTGTTTGTCCCGACCACCTCGCGCTTCTCCTCCACTCGTTACCCGTGGAAGACGGATATCATCACGACCGTGTTCTGGATCGGCGAAATGCCGACCACGAATAATCCGGTGCCCAATCACAAAAGCTCCTGGGACCAGAACTGGACCCGCAACTACGGCGGCTACGACACCCCCGACGCGTCGCGCCGCCACGACTATATCCCGATCAACTTCGTCCCGCGGCAGAACCCGTTTTACATCGCCCTGCCCTACAACGACGTCACCCGCGGCCAGTTTAAACCGGAAGCGCCGATGGTGATCCCGTGGTTCAAGCAGGCATTCGTTCGACAGGGTCTTTCGGTCTGCAAAGGCCGTTGGGTCGCAGTCCGGCGCGGCAATCGAGTCTGCTATGCGCAATGGGAAGATTGCGGCCCTTTCCGGACCGATCATTACCAGTATGTCTTCCGCAACGAACGGCCGCGGCCAAACCTGAACCGGGGCGCCGGACTCGATGTCTCGCCCGCGGTGCGCGATTACCTCGGGCTTGGATCGACTTCGCTGACCGACTGGCAATTTGTCGAAGTGCGCGACGTCCCGCCCGGCCCGTGGCAGAAATACGGCGACAACAATAACTTCGTGATCGCACGCCGGCAGAGCGAGCAGCGCCTGGCCGAGCAGTACCCGACCAAGACGAAGGCCAAGAAGTAGCCTCCCGCTACTTGTTCCGCGCCAGCTCGGACATTAACTCCGCGAAGGTTTTTTCCACTTCGCGCACGCGGCTGAGGATCGGGTCGTAGCGCTTCCGTTCGGCCGCGCAGAAAGCGCGCAAGGGCTGGAAAACACCGCCGATCTCGGCGTAGAAAAGATCGATCGCGTGCTGCAATTGCTGGTCGATCGCCGCCACCAATTCTTCCCGTTTTAGCGCCATCTGCCGGTGATATTCGGCGAGGATTTTCCGACGCCGCCCGAACGCCACCAGCGTGCCGGCGACAAAGGCGGACGCGGCCACGATCCCGGTCACGTCTGCGACCGCGGCGCTGCTCATGGCCGCGATGACGGTGACGATGCCCCCGGCCGCAGCCACCCCCGCGGGCACACGCATCCAGGTCGCGGTCTCGCGGAACATCCGCTCGAGCTGCGCTTCCATCCCGCGCCCGGCGATTCGTTCCACGAGGGTGAGCTCGATCGATTGCAGCAGCTCGCGCCGCTGCCGCGCGAAGTCGGGGATGGTCTGGTTCAACTGCAGACGCGAGTCGCCCTTGAACTGGTTCTCCATCGTATCCTGCAATTGCGGCCAGAGGCTGCGCAGGTCGGTCTCGAGGAGCTGGAGCGCGTTCTCGATCTGGGGCTGAATCAGATCCTTCATTTTCGCCTCGAGATCGGACTGGAATTTTTCCTGCCACTCCGATTTGCCAAAAACCAACCGCCAAGTGCGCCAGAAAGAGAGATTCCGCTCGAGCAAAGCCTGGCCCTCGGCTTCGCAGCGCGCGCAGGCCTGCTCGATCCCGCGCAGGAATCCGCCGACCTGCCGAAGGGTTTGTTCTTTGCGCGAGGCGAGGATGCCTTCGAGGTGGGTGAGTTGTTCCTCGTCGCGCACGATCGTCTCCAGGATATTGCGCACCCGCTTCGCGCTGTCGGAGAGAATCACGGTGGCGGTCTGGCAGGCCGTCATCAGCTTCGGCAGCCCATGGCGCGACTGGTCGACCATGAGATTGATGTGTTTCTCGAGCGCCGCGAACTCGCTCTCTTTCCAGAGCCGCTCCTTGTCGATGCCGGTCGTGCGCGAAAGAAATGCTTTCCGCGCCGAGACCGCGAAAATGGGCGGGGCGAAGCCAAGTTTCTGGTTGGCCGTTTCGCGGAGATGCTGCTCGATCACCTTGATCTCGGCCGGGTCGCGGAGATCGGCCTGTTGCAGGACAAAGATGATGTTTTTAAGCCACTTCTGGTTCACAAACCGGAGCAGCTCCCAGGCGGACGCGCCCCAGGGATTGACGACGGAAAAGACGAAGAGCACGAGGTCGGCGCGCGGGATGAAATTCTCCGTGATCGCCTGGTGCTCCGCCACCATGGTGTTGGTGCCCGGGGTGTCGACGATGTTGAAATCTTTCAAAAACGCGATCGGTTGATAGCGCTCGGTCACCTGCGCGGAGACGTCGACCGTCTGCTCGCGCGGGCCGTGCTTGAAAATGTAAACCCGGTCCGTCGCGGGGAGGACGTCGACCTTGCAGAATTCCTGTCCGAAAAGCGCGTTGAGGAGGCTGGATTTCCCGGCCTTCACTTCGCCGACGACGACGAAAAGCAGGGGCTCGCGCACGTCCTTGAGCATGTTCTGCAGGGTGTCGAGCATGGCGGGCTCGCGCTGCATCTCGCTCGCCAGCTTGAGGAGGGCGCTCAGGGCCGCCTCCGTCCGGCCGCGCAACTGAAGATAAAGGTCGGCGACCATGCCGGTGGGTCAGGGCTGCGACCGGCCCGGGGCCGGCGTCACCGATGGCATCACGACCGGGCTCGCCCCGGGCGAGGAAAGCGGAGTCGGTCCCTCCGAACTCGTCTCCTGCGTCGGCCTTGGTTTTCCCATCGCGAGCAATTCTGAAACCGTGACGAACTTGAAGCCCTTCGCCGCCAGCTGCTCAAAGGTCTCCGGCATCGCCTTGATCGTGCCGGGATGAATGTCGTGCGCAAGGATGATCGATCCGGCACGCGTTTCCTTCAGGATGCGGCTGGTGATAACGGCGGGACCGGGCCGTTTCCAATCCAGCGGATCGACGTCCCAGAGGATCGTGCGGTAGCCGAAGTCCACGTTGATCCATTTCTTCTGTCGGGCCGTGATCGAGCCGTAGGGGGGCCGCATCAGGGTGGTCGGCTTTCCGATCGCCGCGCGAATGGCGTCGTCGGTTTTCTGCAGCTCGGTGCGCACTCTGTCGTCTCCCATTTTGCCAAAGGCGGGATGCGACCAGCTGTGGCTGGCGATTTCGTGCCCCTCGCGCGCGGCCCGTTGCACGATCTCCGGATGCTCCGCGACGTTCCTGCCGATGACAAAAAAGGTGGCGCGGATGTGATGTTTGGCCAGGAGATCGAGCAACTCCGGCGTCAGCTTTTCGCTCGGACCGTCGTCGAAGGTCATGGCGATGTAGGGCCCATCTACATGGACCGCGCTGTAGCTGATGGCCGGCTCCGCCGCCGTGGATGACGGTGATGCGACCACGGGCGCGGTGGAAGAAGCGGCGGCAGGAGCGGCGGGGTTTTGCGCCGTGAGGCAGCCGGTGGCGGAGAGGATGAGCGAGCTGGCCAAGAAAAGAATGCAGCGCGAGGCTGGAAGCGGCAATTTCACAGGCCAAGGTTGCGCTGTATCTGGCCAACGAGCAAATGTCGCCGCTCGGAGCAGCTTTTTACCTCCGCAAACGGCAGGCAGCACGAAGATTTGAAAAACCATGAATTTCACTCCCCCCTTGGCAGTTTTCCTGCTCCTAACAGGTATGCGGTCCACCAATTCTCCCAACTTTGCTTGTAACGCCAGGCCGGCGCGGCGGTCTATGGAGGGGGAAGGTTTTCCGAATCCATGAGAATTTTGCTGGTTGAAGATCACGCCGACAGCCGACGAAACCTGCGCCGGCTCATCGAACAGCGCGGCCACGAAGTCATCGCCTGCGCGAGCGCGGAAGAGGCGGAAGCCGAGCTGGCCAAGGGCGAACGTTTCCCGTTTCTCATCCTCGACTGGATGCTGCCGGGGAAAAGCGGAGTCGAGCTTTGCGCCGATCTGCGCGCGCGCCCCAATGGCGACGAGATGTACATCCTCCTCGTGACCGCCCGGGCCGATCTCGAGGACCTGGAACAGGCGCTCGCCTCTGGGGCCAACGATTATCTCACCAAACCGCTCGATGCCCGCCGCCTCGCCGTGCGCCTCTCGGTCGCCGAGCGCCACATCATCGGCCTCGAGGAACGCAATCATGCCCGCGCCGCGCTCCAGGATTCCGCCCGGCGCATGACCGACGTCCTGGAGAAAACAAGCGACGGCTTCTTTGCCGTCGATACGGATTGGAATTTCACCCACCTCAACGCCGAGGCCGAAGTCCTGTTCGAAGCCGGCCGCGATTCGCTCCTGGGCCAGAATCTCTGGGCGAAGTTTCCCGAGATGGCGGGAACAATTTTCGAGGAAAACTACCGCACCGTCATGCGCGACCACATCGCGATTGAATTCGAGGCCCTCGACCCGCAGGGAAAAACCTGGTTCGAAGTGCACTCCTACCCGAGCGGCGGCGGAATCTCGGTTTTCTTTCGCGACATCACCGAGCGCAAACGGATGGCCGACGAGCGCCTCACCACCAGCAAGCTGGAATCGTTAGGCACACTCGCCGGCGGCATCGCGCACGACTTGAATAACATTCTGACCGTGATCTCGGGCAACATCGGCCTGGCCCAGCTGGAAGCGCCTAACAGTAACGGCAACCTCCTCTCCTTCCTCGCCAGGGCCGGCCAGGCTTCGCAGCACGCCGCCCGCCTCTCCAGCCAGCTCCTTACTTTTTCCAAGGGCGGCGCCCCCTTGAAGAAAGTCGCCTCGGTCGCGGGCCTCATCCAGCATGCCGCGGAATTTTCCCTGCACGGCTCCAACCTCCGTTCCACGATCGAGATCGAGGATCACCTCGGCCAGGCCGAGGTCGACGCCGCCCAGGTCGAACAGGTCTTGAACGCCCTCATCATCAACGCGCGCGAAGCCATGCCTAGCGGCGGCAGCGTCCACCTCTGCGCGGAAAATATCCAGGTCGGCGAAAAATCCGGTTTGCCC
>JALYQE010000372.1 GCA_030855965.1 Verrucomicrobiota bacterium
CCGATGTGCGCCATGACCGGAATATTCTCCCTAACGATCGCCTCGATCTGCGGGACGTGACTGACCCCGCCTTCCAGCTTCACCGATTGCGCGCCGGCCTCGACCAGGCGCCGCGCGTTCGCGACCGCTTCCTCCGGGGAGTCGTAGGTGCCGATGGAAAGATCGGCCACGAGCAGCGCCCGCTTCACGCCGCGCGCCGCCGCCCGGGTATGGTGCAGCATTTCCTCAAACGTGACCTGGGTCGTGTCTTCGTAGCCGAGGACAACCATGCCTAACGAATCGCCGACGAGGATGATGTCGATCCCGCTTTCGTCGAGCAGACGGGCCGTCGGATAATCATAAGCGGTCAGCGCCGTGATGCGTTCGCCACGGCTTTTGCGGGCGCGGAAATCGTCCATCGTGGGCGACACTACCATTGCCGGGCGGAACGCACCACCGAACCTGATGGTGCTAATTCCTCGGCCAATTCGCGGGCCGTTTTGGCCTGGCCGGGCAGGACGAGATCCGGCCGGATTTCGGCCAGCGGATGGAGGACAAAGCCACGCAAGTGCAACCGCGGGTGCGGAAGTTCCAGCCCCGGTTCATTTACCGTGCGTTCTCCGTGATAAAGCAGATCGAGATCGATCGTGCGCGAGCGGTTGCGTTCATGCTCGGGCGGGCGGCCGAGGGCGTCCTCGATTTTCCTGAGTTCCTGCAACAGTTGCCGCGATGAACCGGCGAAGCCGATCTCCACGACTGCGTTGAGAAATTTCTCCGCGCCCGGTTCGCAATCGACCGGCTCGGTTTCGTAAAGCGCGGAGGAAAGAAAAGGCGACGCGGCGCCGGCCAAAGCGAAAATTTTCTCGCGGGCGGTCGTTAGGGAGCGAAGCCGATCGCCAAGATTTGCACCGAGCGCGATGCCCGCTCTCATCGGGGCACCGCGAGAACGCGCCTTCCTCTCCGGGGAGCACGGGCTGCCAGCCCGTTCTGAGAGGCAGTCTGCCTCTCAGCGGAGAGCCAGGGGAGGGTGGAAGGTCGCCCCCTCAACCTTCTGCACGACGCGTCTACTTGGAGAAGGTGAAGTGGCGCTTCGCGCAAACGAACCTGGCTGTCAGCCAGGTTCGAACGGGCTGGCAGCCCGTGCTCCCCGGAGTCCGGCGCGCCGCCGCTACAAGCCGAGCACATTTTCCATGCTGTAGAGGCCGGCCGGCCGGCCCACCACCCATCGCGCCGCCCGCAGCGCGCCGACGGCAAAGGTCTCGCGGCTGGCGGCGCGATGGGTCAACTCGAGGCGCTCGCCCGGCCCGGCGAAGAGCACGGTGTGCTCGCCGACGATGTCCCCGGCGCGCACGGCATGCGCCGGAATTTCCGCGGGCCCGCGCTCCTCCTGCAAAATCTCGAGCAGCCGCTTCGCCGTGCCGCTTGGCGCGTCCTTTTTTGTCCGGTGATGCAGCTCTACCACCTCGACGTCGAACTCTTTGCCTAACAACTCGGAAGCGCGCCGAGCTAGGCTAAAAAGCGCGTTCACCCCGACGCTGAAATTTGCGGCATACATGAGCGGAATCTTCTCCGCGGCCGAGGCGATCAATGCCTTCTGGGCCGCACTGTGCCCAGTGGTGCCAAGCACGAGCGGCTTGCCTTTCGCGGCGCAGGCGCGACAGACTGCTTCCGTCGCCTGCGCGAGGCTGAAGTCGATCACGACCTCGCAATCATCCAGCGCTGCCTCAAGCGCGTCGCCGCGCCCGATTTCTCGAGCGATCGTTAGGACGGGATCCTTCCCGGCCGCGGCGGCGACCGCTTTCCCCATCCGGCCATTTGCACCGATCAAAACAACTCGGAGAGGTTCCATTTGATTTCCCCGATCACGTTGCCCGAGCGAGAGCTTCTGCTCCGGGGAGCGCGGGCGCCTCGCCCGCTGTTTTCGGCGCCCCGTCGAAAACTCCGGAGACGGCCTCACGCCTAACGACACCGAACGAGGCTCGGCGGTCGCGCGAGGCGTGCGGCCGGGCGTGCGGGGCGCCCGCGCTCCACGGAGGAAGAGGGCGCAGCGTCATGCAATGTCTTTTTCGAAGGCTTCCAGCGTGGCGCGGAGACGCGCGGCATTGGGCGCCGTCATGGCGCAGAGCGGCAGCCGGCAGTCCGGCGCCATGACTCCGCGCCAGGCGAGCGCAGTCTTTGCCGGAACCGGGTTCGGTTCGATGAAAGCATCCTTGAAAAGGGGAAAGAATTTCTGGTGCAGCCGGCGCGCTTCCTCCGTTTTGCCTTCGAGGAAGAGCGTGACGAGGCGCGCGACTTCGGCCGGGAAAAGATTGGAGACGACGCTGACCACCCCGACCGCGCCGACCGCGAGAAAAGGCAGGGTGAGCGAATCGTCGCCGCTCAGGATGGTGAAAGTTTTCGGCAGCCGCAGCGCCAGTTCGCTGACCCGGTCGACGCTCCCGCTCGCTTCCTTGATCGAGACGATGTTGGCGCATTTCTCCGCCAGCCTAACGACGGTGTCGGCCGCGATATCGACCCCGCACCGGCCCGGGATGTTGTAGAGCACGAGTTGGAGCGAGGTATCGCGCGCGATCGCCTCGAAGTGGCGGAAGAGACCTTCCTGGCTCGGCTTGTTGTAATAAGGCGAGACGAGGAGGGCGCCATCAGCCCCGATTTCTTCCGCCGCCTTGGTGTGGGCGATGGCGTCGCGGGTGGAATTGGAACCGGTGCCGGCGATCACCTGGCAGCGCCCGCGCGCCGTCTTCACCGCCCGCTCGATGACATGGTGGCGTTCGCCGCAACTCAGGGTGGGCGATTCGCCCGTCGTCCCGACCGGCACGATCCCGGTGATGCCGGCGGCGATCTGGGCCTCGATCAGGCGCTCAAACGCCTCGAGGTCGACTTCATCGTTCTTGAAGGGAGTGACGAGCGCTGTGTAGGTGCCGCTGAACATATTTCCAGACAATCAAAGTTCGATCGTGCCGTCGAAAACGAAATCCGCCGGCCCGGTCAGCGTCACCTTCGTGAAGCGGTCGCCCGCGCGGGTGAAATTGACGCTCAGGGTGTCGCCGCCCCGCACCAGGACGTCGATCGGGCCGGAGACATTTTCGTTGGCCGCGAAAAGGATCGCGCTCGCCACCACGCCGGTGCCGCAGGCCAGCGTCTCGTCTTCCACGCCCCGCTCGTAGGTGCGAATGGCGATGTGATGCGGGCCGCGCTTCTCACTGAAATTGGCGTTGGCGCCGCGCGGGGCAAACTCCGGATGATGCCGAAGCGCCGTGCCGACCGCGCGCACATCGATCTCATCGATCTTCGCCACCGGCACGACCACATGGGGAACGCCGCTGTCGAGGTAATCGGCACGGATTTTTTCGCCCCCAACCCCGATTTCGAGCCCGCGCCGGAGATCGTTAGGCTCGCTCATCTGGAGCGTGACCAGTTCGCCGACGAGTTGCGCGCCGATCACCCCGGCGGGCGTTTCAAAGGTCAGTTGCTGGAGCGGTCCCGCCGTCCGGTCGGCGTAACGCGCAAAGCAGCGGGCGCCGTTGCCGCACATTTCTGCCTCGCCGCCGTCGGCATTGTAGTAGCGCATGCGAAAATCGGCGCTGTTCTCGGGACGTTCCAGGAGCAGGATTCCGTCCGCCCCGACTCCGCGATGGCGGTCGCAGACGCGCGCGATCTGTTCCCGGGTCAGCTCGAGATCGCCCATCCGGTTATCGACCA